>DNGH01000292.1 GCA_003486285.1 Actinomycetota bacterium | reverse complement strand
GCCGACGTGAGGACGACTCCGGCGCGGCCGAGAGCCTCGAGGGGGAATTGATCGATACCGGCCGAGATCGCCTGGACCCATTTCAGGGAGCCGCTCAGGAAACGGTCGTCCCATGGGTAGGTGAGCAGGATCTCGAATCCGTCGGCGGTGGCGGACACGACCCCGTCGGTATCGGCAGCCTCGACGAGTTCGATCCCCGGGATCTCACGGACGGCTTCGGCGAGTCCGGGACCGTGCACTGGATGGAGCACTACTCGGTCGCGTCGCCGGCTCATGGGGCCATACACTACGACCGCTGACCGATGGGAGGATGATGGCCCTGCAGCGGGTTCTCGACGCCCTTGATCTGCTCGACGGGTGGGCCACGGGTGAGTCAGTGGCGACGCATCTGCGCGGACAGGGTCTCGAGGTCGTGACCACGCCGGTGTCCGACACCACCGGCGCCACCACCTTCGTGCGCATCATCGTTCCGGGAAGCAACGGACGGCGCGGGGGCGGATCGGCCCCGACCACGGGGATCGTGGGCCGATTGGGCGGGGTCGGAGCCCGACCCGCCCAGGTGGGGATGGTGTCCGACGCAGACGGTGCAGTTGCTGCGATCGCCACCGTTCTCGAATTGGCGAAGATGGCGGAGCGTGGGGATGTACTGGCCGGCGACGTGGTCGTGGCCACCCACGTGTGCCCCGACGCACCCACCCAACCGCACGATCCGGTGCCTTTCATGGGAACCCCGGTGTCGATGGAGATCATGAACCTCCACGAGGTGGATGCCTCGATGGAGGCCGTCTTCTCGATCGATGCCACCAAGGGCAACCGGATCCTCAACCGTCGCGGCTTTGCCATCACTCCCACGGTCAAGGAGGGATGGATACTCCCGGTCGCTGCGGGACTCGTGGACTTGTGCGAGTGGGTGACGGGCCGTCCCGCGGCGGTCCTGCCTCTGTCGTCGTACGACATCACGCCGTACGGCAACGGGTTGTATCACGTCAACTCGATCCTCCAGCCTGCCGTCGCCACGTCGGCCCCGGTGGTCGGGGTAGCACTCACCGCCGAAACCGCGGTCCCCGGCAGTGCCACGGGCGCCAACCACCCGGTGGATCTGTCCGAAGCCGTACGTTTCGTCATCGAGTGCGCCAAGGGTGTGGGGGCCGGGACGCTGTCGCTCTACGATCCCGTCGAGTTCGATCGAGCCGTGGCCAGATACGGCACGATGACCGTACTGCAGGAGGGTGAACAGCCGTGACCAGGGTCTTCTTCTTCAATCGGCTGAGCGAGGGCGTGGAGGGTGCGGACTACGAGCGCTGGGTCCGCGAGGTCGACTATCCCAAGGCACGGTCGATTCCGTCGGTTCGCTCCTACGAGGTGATCCGGGTCGATGGGCCGCTGCGCGATTCGGGCGTGGACTACGACTACATCGAGGTGGTCGAGATCGAGGATCTCGACCACTATCGGTCCGATCTCGCCGCGTTGCCCGGTCGTGAGGAGTTCGTGACGGAACTGCGTTCGTACGTCGGACCGGCCGACGCGGTCCATGGGACCCTGATCGAGTAGGGCTCAACCCAGCGCTGCGTCGAGCTGCGCCAGATCGGCGCCGATCACCGGGACCGCGGGGGCATACCCGAGACGCTCGGCCTGGACCGCCAGTTCCACGGCCTCGGCTGCCTCCGCATCGGGGACCGGGTACATCATCCCCTCGGTCGCAGTGGGGACACCCAGTCCGAATCTCACGAGGCCGTCCCGGGACCCCGCAGCGACTGCCACACACGTTCGGCCGTGATGGGGAGCCGCTGGATCGGATGCCCGGTCGCGTCGCGAACGGCGTTGGCGATCGCGGCAGGCGGTCCGATGATCGCCTGTTCCCCGACGCCCTTGGCGCCGTAGGGCCCCGAATCCGACGGTACCTCGACCAGGATCGTCTCGATGTGCGGGACGTCGCTGAGCGTCGGCAACTTGTAGTCGGTGAAGTTCGGATTCATCACATGTCCGCCACGGTGGATGATCTCCTCGAACATCGCCTGTCCGATGCCCTGGACGGCGCCACCGGTCACCTGGCCCTCGCAATAGCGGGGATTGACGACCCGACCCACGTCCTGGGCGACGACGTACCGGTCGAGGGTGACCTCCCCGGTTGCCCCGTCCACGGAGACCTCGCACGCGTGGGTGGCGAACGACGGAATGTTGAACGCCCCGATCATGGCCCCCTGGACCGAATCGGCGTCGTACGGGGTCGGGGGCTGCTCGTACGATCCGCGTCCCAGCAGACCTCCCCGGGTGCCGCCCAGGCGGGCAACGTCCGACACCGAGAGTGAGAGCTCGGGATCGTTCGTGTGGCGAATCTCGCCATCGCTCATCTCGAGTTCCTCTGCCTGGCAGCCGAGTTTGGCTGCGGCGATGTCGAACATCTGGCTCTTCAGGTCTTCGGCGGCAGCGATGGCAGCGTTGCCAGCCTGCACCAAGGTCCGGCTTCCCTGGGCGCCGAAGTCGTACGGTGTGGTCCCGGTGTCGGCTGAGACGATCTTGAGGTCGGCCGGATCGATCCCGAGTTCTCCCGCACAGATCTGGGCGACCCCTGCCGTCACTGCCCCGGTACCGATCTCGGTCGCTCCGGTGATCAGCACGAACGTGCCGTCCTCATCCATGCGCACGTACGCCGACGAGGGCATTCCCGTGGTCGTCCACCAGGTGCACGACAGCCCCTTGCCGCGGAGGTGGCCGGCACCGGCGGAGTCCCAGTCGATCCGGTCGGCGGCGGCCTGCAGGGTCTCCACCAGCGACACGTTGTTCAGGACCTGGCCCGTCGGGCCGAGGTCGCCGTCGCGCACGGCGTTGTGCAGCCGCAGTCGCAGAGGGTCGATCCCGAGTTCGCGGGCGATGCGGTCGAGCTGGGACTCGCCTGCGAACACAGCTTGCGGTGCCCCCGGAGCGCGGTAGGAGCCGCAACCCGCCTTGTTGGTGTAGATGGCGCGGGTGTCAATCGACAAGGCTTGCCATCGGTACGGGCCGGCGAGGGTCAGCAATCCGACCGAAACGACGCCCGGGGAGGACTCCGAATACGCCCCGGAGTCGTAATCGATCCATCCCTCGCGGGCGAGCAGCGTCCCGTCGGCAGCCACCGCGGTCCTGAGGCGGACCGTTGCCCCCATGCGCGGCGAGGTGGCGATCATCTCCTCTTCCCGGGTGTAGCGAAGCTTGACCGGACGACCGGTGCGCTGCGCCAGGATGATGCAATACGGCTCGGCGCCCGCATAGAGCTTGCCGCCGAAGCCACCTCCGACCCCGGTGACCGTGACCCGGATCTTGCCGAGGGGGATGTGGAGGATGTCGGAGATGTCCTGGCGCAGGCCGAACGGGTACTGATGGCTCGACCAGACGTGGACGACCCCGGCATCGTCGACCTCGGCAATGGCAACCCGGCCCTCCAGCGATGCCTGGTGGACCATCGGGACCTCAAACGTGTCCTCGAAGACATGATCGGCGGATTCGAACAGGGCGGCAGTGTCGCCACGACGCAGCGAGGCGTGGCTCACGACGTTCCCGCCGGGTCTGCGGATGATCGGCGACACCCAGTACGACGCCCAGTCCGGGTGAATGACCGTTGCGTCGTCGGCAAGCGCCTCTTCGACCGAGGAGATCACAGGGAGCGGCTCATACTCGACCCGCACGAGGCGACAGGCTGCTTCGGCCGCCTCCTGGGTGTCGGCGGCGACGGCTGCGACGGGCTCGCCGGGGTAGCGCACGCGGTCGAGGGCGAGAAGCGGTTCGTCCCGCACGTAGCGGCTGGCGAGGTATCCCAGTGTGTCCGCACCGGTGAGGACCACCCGTACTCCGGGAACCGCCAGTGCCGCGGTGGTGTCGACGGACAGGATGCGAGCGTGGGCGTGGGGGGATCGTGCGAGGCGAGCCCACAACATGCCCGGTCGGGAGGCATCGACTCCGTACTCGTAGCGTCCGGTGACCTTTGCTCCGCCATCGAGGCGTCCGACGGAGCGCCCCACGGTGTCGGGCGCCGGGGCCGTCATGCGTCTCCATCCTGTGATCCCGCCGCCGCCAGGACCGCAGCCACGATGTTGTTGTATCCGGTGCACCTACACAGGTTTCCGGCGAGAGCCTCGCGGATCTCGTCGACGCCGGGGTTGGGGGAGCGCTGCAGCAGCGCGGCAGCCGCCACGACGAATCCCGGGGTGCAGAACCCGCATTGCACTGCGCCGAGGGCGGCGAACGCCCGCTGCACCGGATGTGCACCGTTGCGGCCGAGTCCCTCGACGGTGGTGATCCTCTTGCCGGTCGCCTGAGCGGCGAAGTAGATGCAGGAGTCGACGGGTTCGCCGTCGATGAGCACCGTGCAGGACCCGCATTCGCCTTCGGCGCAGGCCTCCTTGGTCCCCTGGAGTCCGAGGTCGTCGCGCAGGACGTCGAGCAGGTAGGCGCCGGCGGCAGCGATCACCAGGTACTCCCCGTCGTTCACCGTGAGTCGGAGTGGGTGGCTCATGCGTTGCTCCTGGCGCGGCCGAATGCAATCCCGGCTGCCCGGGCTACCAGCACGGGCACCATCGCCGCGCGGTACTCCTGGGTGGCGCGGACGTCGTCGATGGGGCTGCAATCACCGACCGCGGCGTGAGCTGCGGCGTCCCATGTCGCGGGTCCGGGAGGCGATCCCGTGAGCACTCGCTCGGCGGACGCGGAGCGCACCGGCGTCGCCGCGACAGATCCGAGACCGACTCCTGCCGCCGCGATCGTGCCATCGCTCGCCAGGTCCAATCGCACGGTCACGCTGGCGATGCTGATCTCCATCGCCTTGCGACGCCCCAGCTTGAGGAAGGCAGACCCTCGCGGAGCGTCCGGCACCGGAATGCGGATCGAAGTGAGGATCTCTCCCGGAGCCAGTGCGGTTCGTCTGTATCCGACGAAGAAGTCGTCTATGGGAAGGAGTCGGCGGCCGTCGGGACCTGCGATCTCCACGACGGCTCCGAGCGCCAGCAGCACCGGCGCCGTGTCGGCAGCCGGCGACGCATTGCAGAGGTTGCCACCCAGCGTGCCCACGTTCCTGGTCTGCACGGATCCGACGGTCGCGCACGCTTCCCGCAGCGCTTCGGCGTGCCCCACAAACAGGCCGGAGAGCTCGATGGTCCGGTGAGTCACGGCACTTCCGATCACGATCGTGCCGTCCACCCGCTCCAGGGTCCGGAGTTCGTCGATCCGGGACAGGTCGATGAGGTGCTCGGGAGTGACGAGGTGGCGACGCATGACCACGCCGAGATCGGTCCCGCCCGAGAGATAGATGGCTGTGTCGCCGAGCCGATGGCGCTGCTCGATGGCCCCGACGACAGTGTCGGGCGCAACGAACGATCGCACCGACGTCGCAGCTTGTGCGCTCACCATCCGCCTCCCGAGACTGACGAAGGATAATCTATGGACTCGAGCCGTCGGGAGGCGCCCCACGTCCGCATCCAGCATCGACCGCCTCAGGAGTGCCCTGCATGGGGTGGGGATCACCCCGGTGACGCCCTTCACCGATGATCTGTCCCGCGTGGACGTCGCGGGTCTGCGGCGCAACCTCGAGTTTCTCGTCGATGCCGGGGCGACTCTGCTGTACCCCTGCGGCAACACTGGCGAGTTTCCGGCTCTCTCGCTCGACGAATGGAGTCAGATCGTCGAAGTGACGGTGGAGGTCGCCGGTGGGCGGTGCGTCGTTGCTCCGGGCGTCGGTCATGGTTTCGGTGTCGCCCGCGAGCAGATGCGACGCGCCGCCGACCTCGGTGCCGCCGGGGTGCTGGCGATGCCGCCGAATCTGGTCTATCCGGCCGACGAGGGAGTGATCGGCTATTACGGAGGACTGGCCGACACCGAACTGCTGCCGGTCGTTGTGTATCGCAAGGGAGGGTGGCCTACTAATACGGGTCTCCCCGTCTTGTTCACCGAACACGACATAGCCGGCGTCAAGTACGGCGAGCACGACGTGTCCGCTCTCGCCGACATGGTCGCCGCCACGCCCACCGGCCCTGTCTGGACGTGTGGGACCGCCGAGCGGTACGCCCCGTACTTCTTCGAAGCCGGCGCGGTGGGGTTCACGTCGGGTTTGGCCAATGCGGCGCCGCGCCTGGCACTGGACATGTACGCCGCGCTGGCGAGTGGCGACATGGCCCGCGCCTTGGAGATCCGCGAGACCTGCGTGCCATTCGAGGCCTTACGCGCCCGCCACGCCTCGGCCAACAATGTGCCTGCGGTCAAGGTGGCGATGGCGTCTGTCGGGCTTGTCGGGGGACGGGTACGACCGCCGATGCGTGATCTGTCGCCCGCCGAGGCAGATGAGGTGCGCAGCATGGTCGCGGCCTGGCCGGACGCCGCATCGTGATCCGGCATCGCGGCCGTGGTGGATCGGCTTCGAGTCCTGGAGCGCAGTCAGACGATCGGGCCCTCCCTGGCGAGTTCTGCATCGACACAGATGGTGTTTCCCTCGACCCCCTGGAGTGAACATGGATTGTGGCAAGACCGAATCCAACACCCGAGCCGTGGTGGATCGGCTGTATCAGGCCTACTTCGCCGGCGATCCCCACGGCATGCTCGCCACGATGAGCGATGACGTCCACATGCGCTTTCTCGGGCGCGGAGCGTTTCCGAACATCGAGTCCGCGACGCGGTTCCTCACTCAGAACACGAGCCTGTTGACCCAGCTGGACTTCCGAATCCGGAGCATCGTCGTGGATGGCGAGTGGGCGGCTGCGATCTGGGATGAGAGCGCCATCACCATCCACGGCGCTCCCTACGAGAACCATGGGGTGGATGTGTTCCGAGTCGTGGGAGATGAAGTGACCGTGCTCCACGAGAACAACGACATCGCGGTGCACCGAGCGGCGTTTGGCCGCGTCACCTTCTGAGACCCGCCGCCGGATCGAGCACCGTCAGAGGAGGGGGAGCACCTCGGCTGCCGTCATGCGCATGAGGTCCTCCACCCGATTGGACGGCATCGGGAAGAGGGCGACCGAGTCCGCACCGACCTCGTGGTAGGCAGCGATCTTGGCGGCGCATTCGGCGGGGGTGCCGGACACGGTGAGGTCGTCGATCCACGAGTCGGGCATCTCGGCAAGGATCGTCTCGTAGCCGCCCCGGTTGATCATGTCCGCCAGCACGTCCGAACTCCCGTGTACGTCGGTGAGGGTGTTGGGACCGTTCGACTTGTAGAACGCGAGCGGCGACTTGACCGCGGCGCGCGCCGCGTCACGGTCGTGATCGACCGAGTACAGGGCGAACACCGTGAGGCGGTGATCGTCGGTGCGACCCGCTGCGGCCCTACCCTCGTCGATGCGCTCCCGGGCGTACTTCACGTACTCGTGGCTGGAAGCGACCGACATGATCGTTCCGCTGGCGATCTCCCCCGAGAGCTTCAGCATGTTCGGGCCGCTCACCCCCATGTGAAGCGGGGTGGGCGTGGTCTCGGGGTAGGTCAGCTTGACCTTGTCGAACGAGAAGACTTTGCCCGTTTCGGTCAACTCCTCCCCGGCCAGGAGTCGGCGGACCCCGGTCACGGACTCCCGCAAAGCGGCGAGCGCCGAGGGCGGAAAGAGATTCATCTGCCGGATCCAGCGCGGCACCCCCAGGCCGACTCCGGCGATCAGCCGTCCGGGATAGACCCGTGACAGGGTCGCGATCTCCATGGCGAGGACCGCAGGATGCCGCACGACCGCCGACACGATGCCCAACCCGACGCGAACGTTCGACGTCGCGGCGAGAACGAGCGTCGCCGCCGAGATCCCCCCGGTGAAGAAGTAGTCCTCGGCGAGCCACACCTCGTCGAATCCGCCGGCGTCGGCAGTTCGCGCTCCGGATACCAGGTTCTCCGGCGGGACCGCGCTACCCAACACGAAGCCGACCGATCCTGTTGCAGTCATCCTGTCCGTCTCCTCGATGCGGTTGTGGCGCATGATATGTTCCCGGTGTCGTCGATCGAGAGGTGACCCGCAGTGTCTCGTGAGGATTCCCGGGCGATAGTGGAGACCATCGTTGCCGCATACAACGCCAAGGACGCGGACGCTCTCGCTGCTCTCTACCACGAGGACGCCCGATACTGGAGCGCACTCGGCGACTGGCAGGAGGGCCTCCCGGCTATACGGAAGCACATCGAGGAGCTCCACCGCACCCTCCCCGATGAGAAGATGGAGATCCTGTCGCTCATCGGAGGCGATGGCGTCGCCGTCGCCGAGTTCCGCAGCACGGGGCGGTCCCCGGCCGGAGTGGAGTTCTCCATCGAATTCACCGAAGTGATCGAACTGCGCGACGGCAAGATCAGCCAGGTGAAGGTGTATCTGGATCCCGACGAGGTCCGCGCCGTGATGGGGTGACCTGCCCCGAACTACGATCTGCCCCCCCGAGTTGGGTCCACTGGGAGGCCTCCGGTGACGGCGAAGCATTCGACCTGGCGCCGCGAGCCGACGGACTCCAGGGTGGGGTACTCGCTGCGGCACCTGTCGGTCACCAGCGGGCATCGATCCTGGAACGAGCACCCGATCGGGAGTTCTGAAGGACTCGGCGTCTCGCCCGGAACGATGATCCGCTGCTGACGATTGTCGAGATCCATCGAAGGCACGGCGCTGAGCAGAGCCTTCGCGTACGGGTGCTGCGGGTCTTCGAAGATCTCTTCGGTGGGGGCCTGCTCGACGATCCGACCGAGGTACATGACCGCGACGCGGTCTGCGATCCGCCTCACCGTGGACAGGTCGTGGCTGATGAAGAGGTAGGCGA
>DNGH01000076.1 GCA_003486285.1 Actinomycetota bacterium | reverse complement strand
CACCCACAACGCCGCCCCGATGCGCTCGGCGGAGCCACCGAATCCGACCACATAGGGGTTGAGGCTGATGGGCTCCTCCAACTCGCCGATCACGACCTCACCGCCGTAGTCGTACCGCTCGCCCAAAGGGACCGTGGTCGAGGAGGCGCCGTCCGCCGTCGTGCTGGTCGCCGCGGTGGTGGCGGTGGATCCATCGGTCGGGCTGGTCGTCCCGGCCCCTCCCCCGAGGCCGCACCCGGTCATCACCAGAGTCCACACCAGCACGGCACCGGCGGCGCGTCTCAGCGGGGAACGGCGCATCGGATGCATGGGATCGGTCCTCCTCGGGTGCCATCTCGGCGTGTGATCAGGGGCGCCAGCGCGCAGGCTACCGGGGTTCTCCCGGCACGGAGCACAGAGTGCAACCGCCTGCCGCTCAGCGGGCCCGACCCTGGCGGGCGACCGCGGCGGCCGCCTTTGCCGCGGCCTCCGGATCTCCCAGGTACCCGGAGGAGATCGCTCTCAAGTCCTGGTCGAGGGTGTAAACGAGCGGGATGCCGGTGGGGATGTTGAGTTCGGGGATGGCATCGTCGGCGATCCCGTCGAGGTGCTTGACGAGGGCGCGCAGGCTGTTGCCGTGAGCCACCACCAGGACGACCTCGCCGCGGCGGAGATCGGGGACGATCGCATCGTGCCAGTACGGGAGCATGCGGTGCACCACGTCGGCCAGGCTCTCCGCGGCCGGCAGCAGGTCGGGCGTGAGTTCCGCATACCGGGGGTCGTGGGCCGGATGGCTTGGGTCCGATGGGTCGAGCGGCGGGGGCGGGGTGTCGTAGGAGCGCCGCCACACCTGCACCTGATCCTCGCCATGCCGCGCCGCGGTCTCCGCCTTGTCGAGGCCCTGCAGAGCCCCGTAGTGCCGCTCGTTGAGCCGCCAGTGCCGCCGCACCGGGATCCACAACCGGTCGAGGGTGGTGAGGGTGAGATGCAGCGTGGCGAGGGCCCGGGTCAGCACCGAGGTGTGGGCCACGGTCGGCAGCAGCCCGGCGGCGGCGATGAGTTCCCCGGCCGCGACCGCCTCGGCTTCACCGCGCGGAGTCAACCCGACGTCGGTCCACCCGGTGAAACGGTTCTCGAGGTTCCAGGTGCTCTCGCCGTGGCGGAGCAGGATGAGGGTGTGGCTCACGCCGGGGACGGTAGTAGCCAGAGGTCAGACACCACCCGTATCAGACTCCGGCATCCGGCACCGGGTATCCGGCACCGGGCAACCGGTACCCGGCCTAGACCCAGTACCGCACGATGGCAGCGAACTGGTCCGGATCCAGGGACGCTCCGCCGACCAGGGCGCCATCGATGTCGCGCTTGGCCATGAACGCGGCGATGTTGCCCGGGTTCACCGAACCGCCGTAGAGGATGCGCACCGCTGCAGCCACCTCGTTCCCGCTCGTCGCGGAGAGGGCGGCGCGCAGCTGGGCCGTGGCCTGGCCGGCGATGTCGGGGTCGGCGGTGCGACCCGTCCCGATCGCCCAGATGGGCTCATAGGCGACCACGAGGGTGGCGACCCGCTCCGGAGCGATGCCGCGCAACGCCGCGGTGAGCTGCCCGGTGATGATCTCCTCGGTGGTGCCGGCCTCGCGCTGTTCCAGGGACTCCCCCACCGCGACGATCGGGATCATCCCCGCGTCCAGCACCGCCACGGTCTTGCGCGCCACCGCGGCGTCGTCGTCACCGAACATCGCCCGCCGCTCCGAGTGTCCGACGATCACAAAGCGCACTCCCAGGCTGCGGAGCATCCCCGGTGACACCGCCCCGGTGTAGGCGCCCGACTCCTGCCAGTGGACGTCCTGGGCACCAAGGCGGATCGGAAGGTGGTCCGTCTCGATGACCGTCTGCACCGAGCGCAGGGCGGTGAACGGCGGACACACCGCCACCTCGACGCGCTCGAAGTCGTCGGTCTCGAGGCGGTAGGACAGTTTCTGCACCATCTGGATCGCCTCCAGATGGGTGGCATTCATCTTCCAGTTGCCGACGATCAGGTCTTTACGCGCCACGGGGCCTCCTCAAGGGCGGGGCACTCTCAGTACTTCGATTCCCGGCAGCGATCCCCGCTCGATCAGTTCGAGTCCGGCTCCACCACCTGTGGAGAGGTGGGAGACCGCGTCGGCGAGTCCCATGGCGCGCAGGGCGGCCACGCTGTCACCACCTCCGACCACCGAGTAGGCCGAACTCGCGGCGATGGCCGTGGCGACCCGCCTGGTGCCGACGGCGAACGGCTCCCATTCGAAGACTCCCATCGGCCCGTTCCAAAAGAGGGTGTCGGCGCCGCCGGCGATCACCGCGAAGCGCTCGGCGGTCTCGGGGCCGATGTCGAGACACACCGCCCCTTCCGGGATGGCGTCTGCCGGCACGACGCGGTGCGGGCTGTCCGCCGACATCCGGTCGGCAGCGACCAGATCCGACGGAAGGTTGAGCCGGGATCCGGCCGCCGAGCCGAGGACCTCCGCCGCGGCATCGATCATGTCGGCCTCCACGAGTGACGCCCCCACGCCGTATCCCTCGGCCGCCAGCAGCGTGAAGCACATCGCTCCACCCACCAGCATCACGTCGACCTTGGGAAGCAGCGCCTTGATCACCCCGAGCTTGTCCGACACCTTGGCTCCGCCCAGGACGACGACGTAGGGGCGATCCGGGCTCCCCAGGATCCTCTCGAAGGCCCCCACCTCGGCCAGGAGTAGTGGCCCCGCTACGGATGGCAGCCGCTCCGCCACCCCGACGGTGGAGGAGTGGGCGCGGTGGGCGGAGCCGAAGGCATCCATGACGAACGCATCGGCGAGGGCGGCGAGGCGGTCGGCGAGGTCGGGATCGTTCTTGGTCTCGCCCGGTTCGAAGCGCGTGTTCTCCAGGAGGATCACGTCGTCCCCGGGCGCCTTCACCGCGGACGCCGCGCCCGGGCCGGCGACGTCGCTGGCCACCGTCACCGGGAAGCCGCCGAGCGCGGCCAGACGCTCCCCTACCGGTCGCATCGAGAAGGCCGGATCGATCCCCTTGGGGCGGCCGAGGTGGCTGCAGACCACCACCCGGGCGCCGGACCGGCGCAGCGTGGTGAGGGTCGGGATCGCCGCCTCGAGGCGGAACTCGTCCTCGACCACACCATCGCGCAGCGGGACGTTCAGATCGGCTCGCACCAGCACGGTGCGTCCCCGGTAGTCGGCGTCGGCGAGCGATGGCAGCGGGTTCACGTTCTGGTTTTCACGCTAGCCGTCGCAGTACCTCACCCAGTCGGGCGGGGTCGTGCGCCGGCCACTCGGCGGTCGGATCGGCCAGGTCCGCCACCACCACCGTCCCCGGTTCGCCCGCGGGGACGTCGACCCGGGTGAGGCCGGGTGGCACCTCGAGCGGACCGGTGTGGGCAACGATCACATCGGGGGTGCGAATCCCCCCGATGCCGGTGAGCGCCGCGACGTGAGCCGTACCGTCCATGCCGAGCGTCTCCCCGTCCTGGGTGGTGAGGTTGCACACATAGACGAGGCGGGCCGCCGCGGAATTGACGCCATCGGCGATTCCGGGGACTCGCAGTCCCGCGATCACCGAGGTGAACAGGCTCCCCGGACCGAGCACGATCTCGTCGGCTGAGGCGATGGCCGCCAGCGCGGTGCGGGCGGCGGTGGCCGTCTCGGGAAGGACCCGGATCGCCGTGATCTCGCCGCGTCCCGTGGCGATGGCCACCTGGCCCCGCACCTTGACGCCGTCCACCTCCGCCTCGAGGGTGAGCGGTTCGACCGCTGCCGGTACCACGGCACCCCGCGCCCCGAGCATCCGTCCTGCAGTGTTGAGGGCATCCTCGAAGCTCCCCGACATCTCGGTCAAGGCCGCGATCAGGAGGTTGCCGAGGGAGTGGCCGCCGACGTCCGCTCCCCCGTCACCGAAGCGATACTCCATGAGACGGCGCCACAGCGAGTGATCCGGGCTCAGGGCGAGCAAGGCGCGCCGGATGTCACCCATCGGTGGGATCGCCAGCGCCGGCGCCAGCCGCCCCGAGGATCCGCCGTCATCGGACACGCCGACGATCGCGGTGATGATGTCGGCGTAGTCGAGGATCCCCCGCAACGCCACCGCCAATCCGTGACCACCGCCGATCGCGGTGACCCGGCGGCCGGACACGTCGAGATCCAACTCGGCGAGCAGCGGCTCGAGCAGCAGATCGGTTTCGTTCATCGGGCGATGTCCCGGTGGCGCGTCGCCACTTCGATGCCCTCGACCTCGCGCAGCCGCGCCGCGAGCTCCTCGGCGATCACGACCGAGCGGTGCCGCCCCCCGGTGCAACCCACCGCCACCGTCAGGTAGGCCTTGCCCTCCTCGGCGTACTTCGGCACCAGGAACCGGAGCAGCTCCGATGTCATGTCGACGAACCGAACCGCATCGGGATCTCCGAGCACGAAGTCGCGGACTTGCGCGTCGAGACCGGTGAGGGGACGCAGGTGGTCCTCCCAGTGGGGATTGGCGAGGAAACGGGCGTCGAACAGGAGGTCGAGGACCCGCGGCACCCCGTGCTTGAAGCCGAAGGAGGTGAGGGTGACCCGCAGCGGGCGATGCTCGGTCGCTCCGGAGAAGGCCTCTACCACTGCTTGGCGCAGCTCGTGCACGTTTCGGTCGGTGGTGTCGATGATCACATCGGCGCGGCCCCGGAGGTCGCGCAACGCCTCTCGCTCTGCCGCGATCGAGTCCGCAACGGACTCTCCCGGCACCGGATGCGGCCGCCGGGTCTCCTCGAAGCGCCGCGCCAGCACCTCGTCGTCGGCATCGAGGAACAGCACGGTCGTCACCACCCCATCGGCGCCGAGGCGTCGCATCACGAGCTCGAGCTCGCCGAAGTCGAGACCACCCCGGGTATCCACGACGACCGCAAGACGCCGCCGGCGGCCCTCCCGCAGATCGGATCCAGCCACGACATCCGAGATCAGGTCGGCAGGGAGGTTGTCGATGACGAAGAAGCCGGCATCCTCCAAGGCCTTCGAGGCCGAGGAGCGGCCCGCCCCCGACATCCCGGAGATGATCACCAGATGGGGCCGATTCACTTTTCGCTTGCGCAGCGCCATCTCACCCCTCCGCGATTCCGTCACCGTAACGCCGCTGCGGTGCCTCGGGCGGCGCTGTCCCCCTCGCCGTCGCATTGCCCTGTAGCACCGCATGGAGGTTCTGCGCCACGGTCGCCGGTATCACCTCTGCCAGCTCTTCGATCGTCGTCTCCCGCATCCGCTTGAGTGATCCGAAGGCCTTCAGGAGCGCCTGGCGCCGCACCGGGCCGAGGCCGGGAACCGCGTCGAGCACGGAGTCCACCATCGCCTTGCCCCGCAGGGTGCGGTGGTAGGCGATCGCAAAGCGGTGCGCCTCGTCGCGGATCTGCTGCAGCAGATACAGCGCGTCCTTTCCCCGTGGAATCCGCACCGGGTCGGGCCGGCCGGGCAGGTACACCTCTTCCATGCGCTTCGCCAGGCCCGCCACGGGGACGTCGATGCCCAGATCGGACACGACCTTCACCGCGCGCCCCAACTGGCCGGCGCCGCCGTCCACGAGGAGGAGCGACGGCGGATAGGCGAACTTGCCCCGCTCCTCGACCGGACGCTTCCGCTCTTCGAGGTATGCCCGGAACCGGCGCGTCAGGACCTCCTCCATGGCGGCGAAGTCGTCCTGCCCCACCACCCCCCGCACCTCGAACCTGCGGTACTGCGACCGCTTCGGCAGCCCGTCCTCCATCACGACCATCGACCCGACGGTGTGACTCCCCTGGATCGTCGAGATGTCGAACGCCTCGATTCGCAGCGGCGGCTCGGGCAGGTCGAGTTCCTCCTGGATGCTGCGCAACGCCCGCGCCCGGGCGTTGTGATCGCCGGCGCGGCGCAACCGATGCCGGGCGAATTCCTCTCTGGCGTTGGTGCGGGCAGTCTCCAGGAGATGCACCTTCGATCCCCGCCGCGGGACCCGGATCTCCACCGGCCCCCCGCGCCGCACCGCCAGCCACTGGTGCCACACCTCGGGATCCTCGGGAAGCTCCTGGACGAGCACCTCGGGCGGCGGCGTCTCGTCGCCGTAGGTGAGTTGCAGCATCCGGCCGATGAGCCCCGCGGTGGTGACGTCCTCCACCTTGTCCACGACGGTGGCGGCCCGCCCGGTGACCCGCCCGTTTCGGATCGACAGCAGCACCATCGCCGCCTCGAGGTCGTCCTGCTCGATGGCGACCACGTCGAAGTCCTCCCGCCGTGGTGAGGCTATCTCCTGGCGCTCCCGGGCCCGCTCCACCGCAGCCAGGCGGTCCCGAACCCGCGCCGCGCGCTCGTACTCGAGGGCTTCCGCCGCCCGCGCCATCTCGCTGCGGAGATCGTCCACCAGGCCGTCGCTTCGCCCGCTGAGGAAGTCGGCCAGGCCCTCGAGATGCCGGGCGTAGTCCTCGGGGGTCACCGCGCCGATGCACGGCCCGGAACAGCGCTCGATGTGGAACAACAGGCAGGGGCGGCCCTGAGCGGTGTGGCGGCGGAACTTCTCGTTGCTGCAGCTGCGCACCGGAAAGGTGCGCAGCAGGAGATCCAGCGTCTGGCGGATGGCGTAGGCATGGCCGTAGGGGCCGAAGTAGCGATTCCCCCGCTGGCGCTTGCCCCGCATCACCGTGGCCCGGGGCCACTCGTCCGTCATGGTGAGGGCCAGGTAGGGGTACGACTTGTCGTCGCGCAGCCGGATGTTGAAACGCGGCTTGTGACGCTGAATCAGGCTGTACTCCAGGATCAGCGCCTCGACGTCGTTCTCGGTGACGATGGTCTCCACGGTTTCCGCGGTCTCCACCATCAGCGCGGTTCGGGCGGGGAGATCCCGCCCGAAGTAGGAGAGCACCCGCTTGCGCAGCGACTTCGCCTTGCCCGCATAGACCACCGCACCGTGGCGATCGCGAAACAGGTAGGCGCCGGGTGCGTCCGGGAGCTCGTCTGGTTCCGGGCGAAGCACCCTGGGAGTGTACGGGCGGCTCAGCCGCTCACAGTGAGTGGTACAGGGCGCTGATGCAGTACAGCGCGGTCATGTATCCCATCCACGGGGCGAGGCACCACGGGATCAGGAAGCACGACTTGCGATGGATCAGGTTCCACTCGTACCCGTGATCGAGGAACCACCAGCCGAGGAAGGGGAACACGAAGATCGGGAACCACCATCCCCAGTAAGGCGTGAGCCAGCCCACCCACAGGATCATGAAGGCGGCGTATCCGACCACCAGGCCGTACATCCAGGGACGCCACCAGGGCTGCAGCCGCCCCCGGAACCACAGCCACAGGCCGAGCCATGGCAGCCAGAAGGCGCCGAAGAGCAGCCCCCACTCCGGCGCAGCCACCACGTATGCCGCTGCGGCGGCCACCGCCAGGTATCCGATCACCAGGTACCACAGGGTCTGGTTCCACCAAGGCTGCAGCCGGCCCCAGCGCCAGGCGGCCAGGGGAACGACCACGAACCAGGGCAGCAGCGCCCACCCCCACCACCACGGGTGGAAGAACCACAGGGCGGCGAGCAGGAAGGGCACCCAGACGAACCCGATGACGAACCACACCAGCCACCAGGTCCACCACTCCTCCTCCTGCCAGTGGCTGAGCGAGGCGCAGATCAGATGGAGGACCAGGAAGACGACGATGGCGAGGCACCACCACGGTTCCCACAGGGGGATCCACCAGGCGAAGAAGGGCAACAGCGTGAAGGGCAGCACCCAGCACCACTTGGGACCCTGCAACTCGCGCCACGAGTAGTGGTGGTCGGCCAGCCACCACCACACGAACGGAACCAGCCCCACCGGCAGCCACCACGCCCACCACGGGGTGAGCGCCGCCACCCAGACGAACCCCCAGATCACGTAGCCGAGGGCCAGACCCCACATCCAGGGACGGAACCACGGCTGGCGGGCGCCGCGGAACCAGAAGTAGAAGGCCACCCAGGGCACCCAGAACAGCGGAAGGAGCAACCCCCACTCCGGGGCTCCGACCACGACCATCCCCCCCACCAGGGCGGCGAGGTAGCCGACGACGACGTAGAGGTGCCAGGGCCTCCACCACGAGCGGTGACGCGCCCAACCCCACCAGTACCCGGCGACGATCGGGAACCAGGCGAGCAGCGGCACCCACCACCAGGTGGGCCGCCAGAACCACAGGGCGGCGAGGAGGAAGGGCACCCAGGCGAAGATCACGATGAACCACGGCAACCAGCAGGTCCACCACTCGTAGGTCTTCAGGGTCAACCACAACACGCACAGCAGCACCGCCAGGAACAGGGCGATGCTTCCCCAGCACCACCAGCAGGTCTCCCCGGTCCCGGTGCTGGTGGGTCGGGGACGCTCGGTGGTCGGCCCCAGAGTCGTCACCGTCGTGGCCGGCTGGGTGGTGCTGGTGCTGGTGGAGGTGGTCGTCGTCTCCACCACGTCCGGCGGCGTCTCCAGAGGCGTCCCGGTGACCAGGTCGTACACCGGGTACTCGCCGTCGTAACGGGTGGGTTCGTCGGTGGTGCCGATCTCCGACTCCTCCACCCGGAACTGACCCTGGCTCGACTGGAACTGCGACACTTCGGTTTCGAGGACACCACTCTGCACCTGCAGCTCCAACGGCCCACCGTCGTAGGGCACCCCAGTGGAGAACAGCAGCACCCCGTCGTTCATCAAGAAGGCCGGCATCGGGTCGAACCGCTCGGAAGCGAGCCCGGCGAACACCTCGCTCACTCCGTCGTGGGTCTGGAAACCGAAGTAGGGAGCGGCGTCGGTACTGTCGTACGGCCGCACCGCGAACTGGACGTAATCGGAGAAGTTGCCGTCCGGGGGCATCGCTCCCCAGGGCACCGCCGGGATCAGCTTGAACCACAGGTTGCCGTCGGAGTCGGTGAATGCCATGAAGTCTTCGATGCGGAGTTCCTCGGGAAAGCCCGGGGTGAGCACCATCGGCTGCGACAGGTACTCGAAGAACCCGTTGTCGCCGTAGGGGGCCGCCGGGGCGGTCACCACCCGGCTCAATGCCGGGTCGAACTCAGCATTCTTGATCTCGTAGGACACCCTCCCGGCGAGGTCCAGGGTCGGGAACAGGGTGTCGTCGTACTGGACCCCCATGAGGATGGTGTTCCCCTCGACCAGGGCAAACCCGGGGAGGTCGTTGGTGATGATGTTCCCGGCGTCATCGAACGTATGGAACTTGAGATCCCAACCCTGCGGTCCGAGCGCCAGGCTGGCCACGAAGGCGGCACCGTGCCAGGTGTCGTCGGGAAACTCGCGCAGCGCCACCCAGGCGCGCCGGCCAGCGACCTGCATCGCGAAGTCCACCTGCTGGCGGAGGCCGTTGCTCATGTCGAGCGGGATGTCGCCGTCGACCACCACGGTCATCACCAGATAGACGTAATCGAGGGCCGGTCCACCGCCCACCGATCCCGAGACGATGTCGGTGGTCTCGAATCCATCGCTGAACACTGGGAGCCGCGCCGGATCCTGCCAGCGCGCGAGGTTGACCCCGATGGTCAGCGGGGTGGTCCATCGGGCGTCGTCCTCGGATATGGTGGCGGGGACCGAGGCGTTGCCTCCCCAGGCGAAGGCACTCCAGTTGTCGCCGACGCTCACGAGGCCGTCGGACCACACCCGGGACTGCTCCACGGTGAAACCGAGGCGTGCCAGGGAAGTGTCGATGATCGGGGTTCCCCCGCCGGCGCCGCCGGTGGCGGTGATGACGAGACCTGCCGTCAGCAGCCCTGCGATCAGTGACCGGCGCAGCATTCCGAGCCCCCCCCAGGACGCGTCGGCGAGAACCCTACTCCTTCAGTCCGGCGCGCGTCGGACTCCCGTTGCGCCATCGCCCGGCAAGCAGCCGGGGTATCGAGCGCTGCGCCTGCAGCACCGGGTCGTCCGGATCGCCGGCCGCGGCTTCGCGCATCTCTTCGAGGCACCATCCTGCAGCAGCAAACATTCCCAGCAGCACCCCAAGGGGGCGGTGGTGGAACCGTACCGACCGATCACCGGCCGGTTCATCGGTCCACCCGCCTCCGAGATAGTCGCCCCAGCGCCACAGCACCTCGCCGTCATTGGTGTCGACCACGGGGCCGGAATCAGGTGCGGTAAGGGCGGGATGGTTGTGTACCACGACGCACCACCCGCCGGGGCGCACCACCCGGGCCAACTCGGCAGCGAGCGGGGTGGGATCGATGAGGTGCTCCAGCACCAGCACCACGTAGGCGCCGGCAAAGACCCCGTCTCCGAATGGGAGTGTTGCGGTGAGATCGGCCTGCACCACCGGTCCTCTCTGTGCAGCAACCCGCACCAGGGCGGGGAGCAGCTCGAGTCCCACGGTCGCCCCGTAGCGCCCCAGTGATCGACCCTGCCCGCAGCCGACGTCGAGCAACAAGCCGGGTCGCTCGGCGGGAAGCACCGCGGCGAGCAGCGGATCGACGTCGCGCTCGTAGCCGGGGTCGGTGGCGACCTCTTCCAGCCACCATGCGGCGTGACCTTCGTCCCAGCTCACCCCGGAAGCATCTCACGCAGGAACTTGCCGGTGTACGAGTCTGCCACCAGGGCCACCTCCTCGGGCGTCCCTTCGGCGACGACGCGGCCGCCCTCGTCGCCGCCCTCCGGCCCGAGATCGATGAGCCAGTCGGCGGACTTGATCACATCGAGGTTGTGCTCGATGACGAGCACCGTGTTCCCGGCATCCACCAGGCGCTGTAACACGCCGAGCAGCTTGCGCACGTCCTCGAAGTGGAGCCCGGTGGTGGGTTCGTCGAGGATATAGACGGTGCTGCCGGTGGAGCGCCGGCCGAGTTCCGAGGCGAGCTTGACTCGCTGCGCCTCTCCTCCGGAGAGGGTGGGAGCGGGCTGGCCCAGCCGGATGTACCCGAGACCGACGTCGTAGAGGGTCTGCAAGACCCGGGCGATGCTCTGCTGGTTCGCAAAGAACTCCAACCCCTCCGACACCGACATCTCCAGCACGTCGGCGATGGAATGCCCCTTCCACAGGATCTCCAGGGTCTCGCGGTTGTAGCGCTTCCCCTTGCACTGCTCGCAGGGGATGTATACGTCGGGGAGGAAGTGCATCTCGATCTTGATCGTGCCGTCGCCCTTGCACGCCTCGCAGCGCCCCCCGCTGACATTGAACGAGAACCGTCCCGGCTGATAGCCCCGGGCTCGCGCTTCGGGAACCGATGAGAACAGGTCGCGGATCTTGTCGAACACCTTGGTGTAGGTCGCCGCGTTGGAGCGCGGGGTTCGCCCGATCGGCGACTGGTCGATGTCGATCGCCTTGTCGATGCCGGCGATGCCCTCGACCCGGCGGTGGCGTCCCGGCAGGTCGCGCGTCCGATACAGCTCCATGCGCAGTGCCTTGGCGAGGATCTCCTCGACCAGGGTGGACTTGCCGGAACCGGAGACTCCGGTGACCGCGATGAACAGGCCGATGGGGAACTCGACATCGAGGTCCTTGAGGTTGTTCTCCACGGCACCGACCACTCGCAGCCGCTTGTCCCCACGGGGACGGCGCACCATCGGCATTTCGATCTGGCGCCGCCCCGCCAGGTAGTCGCCGGTGATCGACGACGGCTCACTGCTGATCGCCTTCACCGAGCCCTCGGCCACGATCCACCCGCCGTGCTCGCCGGCCCCAGGGCCGATGTCGACGATGTGGTCGGCGACCCGGATCGTCTCCTCGTCGTGCTCGAC
>DNGH01000147.1 GCA_003486285.1 Actinomycetota bacterium | reverse complement strand
AGGGCGGAAGCCGGGGTATGAGGAGTATGCGGCACGCACGAACGCGTTCTTTCCAGGGAAAGCCAAGAGTTGAGAGTCGAGAGTTGAGAGTTGGGAGTGAACTCCGAACTCTGAACTCTCAACTCCGAACTCTGACCTCCGAACTCTGAACTCACCCCCCACAACCCCCCGACCCTGGCAGACTGGTCACCTGCCAAAGAAGGGACCTGCCGATGCGGCTCACCTTCCCCTATCAGACGGATCGTCTCGGGGCGATCCGGATCTACGGAGTGCAGCACGTCTTCGAGCTGGACTCCGATCCCGCGGAACCGGAGAGCGTCTTCGGAACCACGGTCAGTCACGTCCCGACCCCGGCGATGATCGCGGTGCAGCGCCGCATGGGGGTGGTGGTCCCATGTCGCAACGAACGTCTCCGCATCCTCGATGGAGTGCTCACCGGAATCCCCCACGCCACCCAGCTGATCTTCGTCTCCAATAGCGACCGCGAGCCGGTGGATCGCTTCATGATGGAGTGCGACACGATCGAGCGGTTCTGCAGGTACTCCCGCCGTTCCGCCGTGATCGTCCACCAGCGTGACCCCGGCCTGGGCAAGGCCTTCGCCGCCGCCGGCTTCCCCCACCTTCTCGACGAAGACGGCCTGGTGAAGCACGGCAAGGGCGAGGGCATGATCGTCGGGATCGTGCTCGCCCTGCTGGCCGGCAAGGACTACGTCGGGTTCGTCGACGCCGACAACTTCGTACCCGGCTCGGTCAACGAGTACGTCCGGGTGTTCGCCGCCGACTTCCACCTCGCCAAGACCCGCTTCGCCATGGTGCGGATCTGCTGGAAGTCCAAGCCGAAGGTGGTGGATGGAGCGTTGTTCTTCAGCCGGTGGGGGCGGACCTCGGAGACCACCAACCGCCTGCTCAACCTCCTGCTCGCCGGTTACACCGGCTTCGGCACCGACTCGATCGCCACCGGGAATGCGGGTGAGCACGCCCTGACGATGGAACTGGCGCTCCGGCTCCGCCTCGCCGGGGGGTTCGCCATCGAGCCCTTCCAATTCATCGACCTGTTCGAGCGCTTCGGGGGGGTCGCCAAGGCCACGGCGCCCCAGGAGCACCCCGACCTGATGAAGGAGGGGGTCCAGGTGTTCCAGGTCGAGACCGCCAACCCCCACTTCCACGAGGACCGAGGCAGCGACCACCTCGAAGGCATGGTGGCGGCCTCGTTGGGGGCCCTGTACCACTCCCCCGCGGCCAACGCCCAGGTGCGTAGCGCGATCGAGGAGCTGGTCGGGTCCACCCCCGCGCTCCCCGAGCCCCCCTATCCACCGCTGAGCGGCCTCGACGTCACCGCGTTCCAGTCCGTGCTGCTCGAGCATGCCCCGACCTTCAGCCAGGTGGTGTTTCCGGAAGGGTCGGAGACGCTCCCGATCGCAGGCTGAGCCGAGTCGGAACACCAGGCAGCCGTCACATCGGGCCTCAGCCTGTGGATAAGTTCTCCAACTTTCTTCGCAACCCCGTCACCCCGACCCGCGGCAAGAGGTCTAAGTACCCGTAAGGGGAATGCCCGCTAACAGGAGGTACCCTTCGTGGACATCACTCTCGTACTGCTCGGCGTCGTGCTCATCACCTACGGGTGGTATTGGGCAGGCATCACCGAGTCCCGCACCACGGCATATGCCCTTGGTGTGGGTTCTCTGCTCCTCGCCCTGACGTTCGCCTTTACGGGCGGACAGGGTGGGGACGCGATCGGCGGCGGCTTGTGGGCGCTGGGCGCGATCTTCGCGTTCCTGGCCGCAGCCAATGCTTGGAACGAGTCCTCGCAGGACCGGACCTACGGCATGTTCGCCTTGCTGTTCGCCGTCGGGGCGTTCTTCGCCTTCATGGCCTTCGACACGGCGGGGGACATCGCGGGGCAGTACAGCTACTCCGCGCTCCTGTTGGTGGTGACGTTCATCATGCACTTCATCTCGGCGGCCCTGGTTCCCGACAATCGCGGGTTCAAGGCCTTCGTGGGCTGGTTCACGCTGTTCGCCGGCGCGGCACTGCTGTATTTCGGCTTTGCCAACGCCCTCGATGCAGCGATCGATCCTATGTAACGAGACGACCCTTTCCCGCATGACCGGGAACAGGATCGGAGAGCGGGAGACCGACGGGTCTCCCGCTCTCTTCTTCTAGCCTCTAGACCACACGACCCGAGGGAACGCCAATGGAACCGAAAGAGCTCCTCGAAACCATCAAGGCCCGGGTAGGGACTCCGGTGGAAGAGGTCACCTTCTCCAAGTACCTGGACATGGTCCGGGACGATCCCCGTCTCGCCCGGCTCTCCCACGCCCTCATCGGCGACACCATCGATGACGCCGGACTCTCAATCGGGCCCGACGGCGAAGAGCGGTTCGACCTCTTCGAAGGCGAGTTGTTCGGCCAGGAACACGTCATCCAGCAGGTTGCCGACTACTTCCGCGCCGCCGGCCGGCGGCTCGACGTCCGCAAGCGGATCCTGCTGCTGGTGGGACCTCCCGGCTCCGGCAAGTCCACGCTGGTCAACACCCTGAAGAAGGGAGTCGAGGCGTATACCAAGACCGACGACGGCCGGGTGTATGCCATCAAGGGATCGCAGATGCACGAGGATCCCCTGCGCCTCATCCCCGAGGACCTGCGTGACGAGATCGGCGTCTACGTCGAGGGCGACCTCAACCCCGAGGTGCGCTGGATCGTGGACAACGTGTACAAGGGCGACATCACCAAGGTGCCGATCCGGCGGATCGACTTCTCCATCTCCCACGGGGTCGGGTTCGGCACCTTCGTCGCCACCGACCCCCGCTCGGAGGATCTCACCCGCCTGGTCGGCGACGTGGACCTCAGCCTGCTCGATCCGGCCGATCCGACCTCGGCGAAGCGTGCCTACAAGTTCAACGGCGAACTCAACGCCGCCCACCGCGGCATGGCCGACCTCCTCGAGGTCTTCAAGATGGACGAGCGCTTCCTGGCGGTGCTGCTCAGCCTCAGCCAGGAGCAGATCATCAAGACCAATGGCCCCGGCACCCTGTATGCCGACGAGGCGGTGATCGCACAGAGCAACCTCGCCGAGTACGAGGAGTTGGTGGCCAACCCGCGGGCGGCGGCGATGCTCGACCGCCTCGTCGTGGTCACGGTGCCGTTCGTGCTGTCGGTGCGCGACGAGATCCGCATCTACGAGAAGATGCTCTCCGGCGCCGACCTCGGCCGCAACGACGTCTCGCCGCTCGCCCTCCACACCGCGGCCACCTTTGCGGTGCTGACCCGTCTCACCCACCCCGGTGGTGGCATGCAGGGGCTCATTCGCAAGCTGCACCTCTACGACGGCCGCTTCGGCAGTCACGGTGGGGCCGAGGATGTGGAGCGGCTCCGCGAGAAGTCGCCCGAAGAGGGCATGACGGGTCTCAGCCCCCGCTACGTCATCAACCGCTTGTCGTCGGTGGCCGGCTCCACCAAGGGCTGCCTCGACGGGATGGCGGTCCTCCAGGCGCTGTGGGAGGGCCTGCCGCAGCGGGCCGGGTTCACCGAGGCGGAGCGGGAGCGCTGGGGGTCGCTGCTCTCCGCCACCGAGGCCGAGTACGACGAGATGGTCCAGTTGGAGCTGCGCAAGGCGGCGGTGCTGGGCTATCGCGACTCGGCGGAGAAGATGGCTCGCGCCGTCAAGGACGAGGTCGCGTTGTGGGTGAAGCAGAGCGAGCAGGCCAACATGCCCACCCTGCGCCGCATCGAGCGTCTCATCGACGTCCCGCAATACGGGCGGGACCGCTTCCGCAAGGCACTGGTGGCCAGCTTCGAACTCAAGGGGCAGCGCGGCCGGCCGCTCCACGTCCGGCACCCCCTGCTCGAAGAGGCGATCCAAAAGGCCCTGCTCCCCTCGTGGGGCGACGTCGGCAAGATGCTCGATGACCAGTCCGAGGGACTGGTCGAGGGTCTGGTCTCGGCAGGATGGAAGAAGGGCTGTTCCCGCCACCTGGTCGAGTACGCCAACAAGTTCAGTGCGTCACGACGCGACCGCAAGGGCGACCAGAAGCCGAC
>DNGH01000047.1 GCA_003486285.1 Actinomycetota bacterium | reverse complement strand
GATGGCCACGCGGGTGCGGTTGCCGTCACTTGCGATGGCGTCCACTGTGTAGGTGTTGCCCCTGGAGTCGGTGGCAGCAAAGGTCGGCCCGCCGGTGGTCGCGGCGACCGCGAGCGTGATCACCACCGTTCGCCCTGCAGGAATCGCACTCGGGATCGTCACTTGGCTCGACCCGGTGCCGCAATCCGTGGTGCCGATGTGCTCAGCGTCGTGATAGAGCGCCGCTGTGAGGTAGTTGCCCGAATTGACGGTGGCCGCGCTGAAGTTGGCGGTGACCGCGATCATGGGTCCGGACCCGATCACGAGCCCGGCCAGTGCAATCGGAGCCAAACGTTGGCGTCGGACCGCCGGGTCGGGGAGCGGGCGCGTCATGAAGACGAGTGCGGCAATGCTGAGAACCAGCCACGCGACCAGAGCCAGGGTCTGCCCGGACTCCCACCAGTAGACCGGTAGGCCGGCACCGGGCGTCACGAGACGGGCGATGCCGAGCACCTGGTCGCGCGCGACCGGCGTCGAGTCGGGCGCAGCATTGGCGTCACCTTTGGTGTGAAACGATCCGTCGGCGTTCACGGCGACGACACGATGGGTGATGAGCACGCCCGCGTGGCCTGGATCTTCGAAGGCGATGATGGCTCCCGGCGCGGGCTGGGCGGTTCCGAGGGAGGCAAAGGCAACCACGTCCCCCGGGCCCAGCGCGGGTTCCATCGATGTCCCCACCACCGCCGCCGTCGTCCACCCCGCGACGGCGGGAACCACTCGCGACACGACGGCGGTGGCTCCCGCGAAGTACCAGTAGGCCGTCGCTGCGACTACCAGCATCGTCGTGAGCCATTGCCGTCGGGTCGGTGCCCGTCGTGGGGCGTCGTGGGTCGTGGGCCGGATCTGATGGTCGGGTCGATCGGCTCGCACCGAGGATTCGGGCTCGCGGTGGCGCCGACGAGGCTTCCACCCCGGCGCATCCGCGAGCTCAATCGGGTGCCAGGCTGCTTGCCAGGGATCCTCAGGCAGCGCCGGGGGCGTGGTGACGTCCTGGTCCGGATCATCCCTGAAATCGTGCTGTGGGTTCATCACCCGTCCCGGCTCGGCAACCTGCTTAGGCGTTCTGGGCTTCCCAGGTGAACTCGACCGTCGCCGACTTGCCCTGGGCACCGGCGTCGTCCTGGAGGCTCACTGTGAAGCGATACGGGACCGTGTCGTCGGGTGCGCCACCGCCAGGGGCCCAGGTGTCGGCGCCCGAGGCAAAGCCGGTGTGAGCCGCCACGAACCCACCGAGGTCTCCGTCGCTGATGGCCGACCAGACGGTGGTGGCCGTCCCAAAGGCGGCACACGTCCCGGTGCCGCGCTCGATCTCGAGATCCAGATAGGCCTCGAGGCCCGTGCCGCCGGCGATCGATCCGAACAGACGGACGTCGGCGTCGAGCGAACCGGAGTAGGTGACCTCGATGCATCCGATCACGGAGTCCCCGGGGGCGAGGTTCGGCGCCGTGAACAGGGCGGTGCCGGCATCGTCATCGCTGAGCGTCACCGTGCCCGCCGAGAAGGAGTTGCCGTTGTTTGCGGTCTGCGCCGAAAAGGCAGCATTGGTCGCCTGGAGGGTGAGGAGAATCGCCGCACTCGCGGCGAGGGCTGCGGCACCGAGGCGAACCTGTGTGATGGTCACTGTCTGACTCCCGTCATTCCGTGCTGTGTTTTCGTGTTCGTGGTTTACTTCGGATGGCTTCCCGGATTGGTGAAGAGTCAATGCCTCCCAGTCCCGGATGGTTTGCGGCGCCACGGAGTGACTAGTCCCTGCCGCGCGACCCGCCCCGGACTTGCTAGACCTCAGGGTTCGCCGGTGATGAGGAGGGCCGATGGACTTCGGTGTCGTGTTGCAGACCAATCCGCCGGCGTCGCGGGTGATCGAGCTCACCCGTCATGCCGAGGGGGCCGGCTTCGGGTACGGCTGGACCTTCGACTCGCATGTGCTGTGGCAGGAGCCCTTCGTCATCTTCAGCCGGATGCTCGCCGCGACCGAGCGCATGATCGTGGGACCCATGGTCACCAACCCGGGGACCCGCGACTGGACGGTCATCGCCTCGCTATTCGCCACTCTCGACGAGATGTCCGGCGGCCGCACCATCTGCGGCATGGGCCGGGGCGACTCCGCCCTGCGCTTCATCAACGACAAGCCCACGACGCTGGCGACGATGCGCCAGTCGATGGACGTGATCAAGCGGCTCGTGTCCGGCGAGGAGGTCGAGTACAACGGAAAGGCGCTGCGGATCCCGTGGGTCGACCGGGGGTGGGACCTTCCGATGTGGGGGGCCGGCTACGGCCCGAAGGCGCTCACCATGATCGGCGAGGCGTGCGACGGCTTCATCCTGCAGCTGGCCGATCCGTACCTGGTCGAATGGACCACCAAGTACGTGAAGCAGGCCGCGGCGGCGGCGGGTCGTGATCCCGACGCCGTGAAGATCTGCGTCGCGGCGCCGGCCTATGTCGGCGACGACCTGGCGCATCAGCGCGACCAGGTGCGGTGGTTCGGCGGGATGGTCGGCAACCACGTGGCCGACCTGGTGAGCCGATACGGGAACGACGAGTCGATGGTGCCCCGCGCCCTGTCCGAGTACATCGCGGCGCGTCAGGACTACGACTACAGCCATCACGGCAAGGTAGGCAATCCTTCCACCGACTTCGTCCCCGACGAGATCGTCGATCGCTTCTGCGTGCTCGGTCCGGTGCAGGACCACGTCGCGCGGATGCGGGAACTTCGCGACCTGGGCGTCGACCAGTTCGCCATCTACCTGATGCATGACGCCCAGGAGGCGACACTGGACGCGTACGGCGAAACCGTCATCCCCGCCCTGACCTGAGCCAGATCCTGGGATGGGACGGTCGGTGGCCCGTGATGCCCTGCCGGTGATCATCGCCGCGGTGCTAGCGGCGGGTCTCGAGTTCGACACGCTCTGCGACCTTCGCAACGACCACCTGACGCCGCATGCGCCGGTGGGCTCGTCAACGACTGACGCCGGATGCGCCGGGCGCTGCGGGACGCGGCGCATCCGCACGTCCTCGAGCGCGTCACTTGGGAGCGGGCCGCAGCCGCCATCTCCGGGGTGTGGGCGGCGCGGCTCCGTGGGCCCGGATCAGAGAGCCGAAGCCGCCGCCTCGACCGCGGTGGCGGCGGCTTCCCAGCGCGGCCCGAGCATCAGGTCGTGGGCCCCGCCCTCGATCACCACGAGTTCGGTTCCGTAGGCACGAGCGGTGCGTTGCTGGGCGGCGACGGTGAAGATGCGGTCTGCGGTGCCGGCGACGATCACCACCGGCGTCGACACCAGCGGCGGGCGGGGCCGCACCGTGAACAGCATCTCCAGGTAGGCGAGGTACGAGTCACCGCGGAGGCGCGACCAGATCGAGTCGATCTCGATCGGATCGGTGTCGGCGGGGAGGAGCAGGTCGGCCGCGGTCTTGCGGTCCTTGACCAGGGCACCGAGGTCGAGGGTCAGGGTCGCCTGGAGGAACCTGAGGGGGTGGCGTGCCGCAGTCACCAGTGTGGTGCGCGTCACCCCACCGAGCGGCACCGGGGCCAGCAGCACCGCGCCCGGGGTCTCGCGGTCCTCGAGGAAACGCTGCGCCACGAGACCGCCCATCGAGTGCGCCACCAGTATCGGCGGCCGGTCCAGGGAGTCCACGGCCTCGCCCAGGTCGGAGATCAGGTCGTGGATCCGAATGGTGCGCCGCGATCCACGGACCGGAGATCGGCCGTGGCCGCGCAGGTCGACGGCGTGCGACTCCCACCCCCTGGCCGCAAACCAGGGGAGGAATCGCTCCCAGCACCAGGCACCGTGCCAGGCCCCGTGCACGAAGAGCAGGGGATGCAGCCGGGTCTTCCCGGCGGGTAGGGCCGACTCGATGGCGAGGTCCACGAGCCGCAGCATATGGCCCCGGCAGCGCGCCATCCTCCGGCCTACGCTTTCCCCGTGATCTTCTCCGATGTGTCGATTCGGGCTGCGATCGAGATGGGACGGATCCAGATCGATCCCTTCGATCCCGCGCTGCTGCAACCGTCCAGCGTCGACGTGCGCGTGGACCGTTACTTCCGGGTGTTCCAGAACCACCGGTACGCGTTCATCGATCCCAAGCAGCAGCAGGACGACCTCACCAAGGAGGTCTCCACCGAGGTCGACCACCCGTTCATGCTGCATCCCGGGGAGTTCGTACTCGGTTCGACCCTGGAGGTGGTGCGACTCGACGCCGACATCGTCGCCAGGCTCGAAGGCAAGTCCTCCCTGGGGCGCCTCGGACTGCTGATCCACTCGACCGCCGGATTCGTCGATCCCGGGTTCGAGGGCCACCTCACCCTCGAGTTGTCCAACGTCGCCACCCTGCCGATCGCCATCTACCCCGGGATGAAGATCGGCCAGCTCTCGTTCTACGAGTTGACCACCGCCGCAGAACATCCATATGGATCAAAGGCGGCCCACTCCAAGTACCAGGGCCAGCGCGGCCCGACCCCGAGCCGAGTGCACGAGGACTTCAAGCGCGGCTGACCGGATATCTCGCAGCCCATGCTGGGAGGCAGGCTGCTGGTTACCGGTTCCCGGTTACCAGTTCCCTGGTCCGTCCGAGCCCGGTAACGGGTAACGGGTAACCGGTAACGCACGCCGTGGCTTCTTATCCCTCTCTTACCGACTTCCCATCCTCTTGTCAGCCCGCCTTCATCGTCTTCGTACACGCGTCCCCGATTGTTGATCTCGAGCGAATCGACAACCCTTAAGGAGGGTGAGATGAAGCAGACACTCAAGATCGGCATCACCGTGATGGTGGTGGCCGCTCTCGCCATGTCGGGGGTCGCCCTGGCCCAGACGACCGGGGACGACACCGTCGACATCGAGGACACCAGGGCCTACGAGGCTCTTCAGGAGCGGCTCGCCCCGCTGGTCGAGGACGACACCATCAGCCAGGAGCAGGCCGACCTCATCGCCGCCACGCTGGCAGAGAACAGGTGGGGCGGCTTCGGTGGTGGAGGACGCGGGCTGCGTGCCCTGCAGGCCACCGCCGAGTTTCTCGACCTGACGGCCGATGAGATGAGGGACGCTCTGGCCGAGTACGCCACGCTCGCCGATCTGGCGGCTGCCAACGGCTCCAGCGGCGACGAGTTGATCGCCTACTTGATCACGCAGGTCGAGGAGCACCTCGACGAGTTGGTCGCCGAAGAGCGCATCACTCAGGACGAAGCCGACGAAAGGCTGGCCGACGCCGAGGACCACGTCACCGAGATGGTGAACAGTGACATCCCCGAGCCCGGCACCGGCCCCATGGGCGGTGGCGGCCGTGG
>DNGH01000256.1 GCA_003486285.1 Actinomycetota bacterium | reverse complement strand
CCCGACTCGCCGACGATGCCGAGCACCTCGCCGCGTCGGATCTCGAAGCTGATTCCATCGACGGCCTTGACAAGGCCATCGACGGTGGGGAAGTGGACGCGGAGGTCGCGCACCTCGAGGAGGGTCTCCCCGCGGGCAGGGGTGGTGGCGGTCACGAGTACCGGACTCGGGGATCGAGCATGGCATAGAGGATGTCGGCGACCAGGCTCATCAGGGCGACGGCGAGCCCGGCGAACACGACGACATCCATGATGACCGGGATGTCGCCACTCTGGACGGACCGCACCACATAGGTGCCCAGGCCGGGGAGGTTGAACACCGTCTCGGTGATGATCGCCCCGCCGAGCAACGTCCCCAGGTCGACGCCGAACATCGAGACCACCGGTGTGAGGCTGGCGCGCAGCCCGTGCTTGAACACCACCTTGCGCTCGGAGAGACCCTTGGCGCGCGCGGTTCGCATCCAGTCCTGCCCGAAGGACTCGAGGAGGCTGCCGCGCACCATCCGGGCGTAGAAGGCGGCGAAGAGTAACGCCAGCACCACCCATGGAAGGAGGAAGTGGAGGAACCACTGGCTGGGGTCCTCGGATAAGGGCACATACCCGGTGCCCGGCAGCCAGTGGAGTTTCTCCCAGAAGATGTAGAGCGCCATCAGTCCCAGCCAGAACACCGGGGCCGAGACGCCGAAGAGGGCAAAGCCCATGGAGACGCGGTCCTGCCACTGGCCCCGTTTCAGAGCGGAGGTGATGCCGATGAGGACCCCCATCACCAGCCACACCACCGCGGCACCGACGGCCAGTTGCATGGTGACGAAGGCCCGATCGAGGAACTGCTCGCGGATCGGGGAGCGAGTGACGAACGACATGCCGAAACCGGGCCACCCGTACTCGTCGCCCAGGAAGATGCGCTTCAGGAACAGGCCGTATTGCATCAGGAAGGGTTGGTCGAGGCCGAAGGCCTCCCGCACCTGGGCGATGAGCCGCTCACTGGGGGCGCGTCCCGCAAAGAGGATCGCTGGATCGACCGGCGGGATCACGAAGAAGATCACGAACGTGAAGAAGGTGACGAGCAGGACGACGAGCAGCACCCAGAGAAGTCGTCGAGCGATGTATCTACCCACCGCGCCTGCTCCCCGTCCGATCTGTCAGAGAGTCCCGAGTGGTGCAGGGGACCGCCCCGCAGCGGCGGAGCGGTCCCCAGGCACCCTGTCTATGTCAGTTGTCTATCTCAGTTCTGCAGCGACGGATCGACCGCCACCTTGGAGAAGGCGGTGACGCCAGAGAACTGGTCGAAGTCCCAGGCGGTGACCGCCGGGCCGATGGTCGTGAGAATGTTCGGCCACAGATAAGGAATCCACGGCACGATCTCTTCCATCAGTCTCTTGTCCAGGTTGTTCCAGCAGTCCAGTCCACCCTGCTCATCGGTGAGCGCGATGGTCTTGCACTCGTCGATGTCGGCATCGACGCTCGGGGTGACCCCGAACTCGACACCGAGCGCAGCCGCCTGAGCCTCGGTCAACCCAACCAGCGAGTAGTTGTAGTTGCCTTCGGCCTTGATGCCGCGACCGTCGAACAGGAACCCGACGAACGAGCTCGAGTCCGGGAAGTCCTTGCCCCATCCGGCATTCATCCCGATCGGGATGTTGTTGGCAATCGTCTGGATCTGCGTGTAGTGGTCCGTGACCTCGCGCACCTCGACCGTGATTCCGATCTTGGCCAGCGAAGCCACCACGACCGCCTCCGCCTCGATCCAGGGCCCGCTGGCCCGGTTGATCAAGATGACGCCACTGCACTCCGGGGCGTCGCACATGCCATCGCCGTCGGTGTCGTAGGCAGACAGCTTCATCTCTTCCTGCGCGGCGGCGAGGTCCCCGCGGGACCCCTCAGTCGCGTAAGGGTCGTAGTCGGCACCCAGTCCGGACAGCGCCGGAGGCTGAATGTGCGTGGCGACGATGCCGCTGATGTCTCCACCCCAGGCCTGCAGGATGCCGGCCTTGTCCATGATCAGGTTGGCCGCCCTGCGGATATGGACGTCGTCGAACGGTGCGGCCGTCAGGTTCAGGGTGATGTACCACGTCCTGTCGTCGCCGCCGCTCTTGAGCCTGTCCTGGAGCGCCGGGTCGGTCGAGTAGTCCTGGAGGACGTCAGCCGGGGGGTTCCCCGACGAGACGGCTCCGTCCAACTCACCGGCCTTGATCTTGGCGAAGGTGTCCTGAATGTTGGTGTTCAGGTCGATCTCGATCCGGTCCACGTGGTTGGCCCGGACCTCCGGGTCGTCCGTGGCGGCGTCGTAGTCGGGGTTGCGGACGAAGTACGAGTGGTTCGCCGGGTCGAAGCCGGAGATCGGCCCGGAGGCCGTCAGCGCTTCGCAGCTCGACGCATCCAACTCATCGGTGCCCTCGTACATGTATGGGCCGCTGGAGATCACGTACCGGCCGTACGTGGCATCCATGAAGCAGCCCGCCACTTCCTCCGGCTGCGGTGCCGTGGCGGGCATTGCCACCAGGTACACGAAGTCGGGGGAGATGCGGGTCAGATTGAAGATGATCGTCTTGTCGTCCGGGGTCTCGATGCCGGCGATCGAATCCGGCAGGGTCTCCTGGAGGACGAGGCCGTTGATCAACCCGTCGTAGTAGAACTCGTACTGGGCGACCACCGACTCGACCGCCATGCGCCGGAAGGCGAACTCGATGTCGTGCGAGGTGATCTCACGCGACAACGGCGGACCGAACATGATCCCGTCCTTCAGGGTGAACGTGTACGTCAACCCGTCTTCCGAGACCACGGGGAAGTCTTCGGCCAGGTCGGGAACCAGGGTGTTGCCCTCGGCTCCGCCGGTGTGGTAGTAGGTGAGCAGAGTCCGGGCCAGCAGGTTCGTGAAGATGCCGAACGAAATACCGAGGTATTCGCCGCTGGGATCTCCACCGCTGGTGTAGGCGATGCCGTCCGTTTCCATACGGAACGTCCCGCCCGTGGCGACGCCACCGGCAGCGGTCGTGGTCGTGGCATCGTCGTCACCGCAGGCGGCGACCACGAGTGCGAACGACAACAACAGCGCCAGGGCGCCGAGGGTGTTCTTCCTCAAGTGTTTGCTCCTTCTAGTTTTCCAGACCCTGGGAGGACCCGTCCCGTGACCGGTCAGCCTCGGGTCAATGGCATAGGCTACCGAATTCGGACCGGTGCGTTTACATCACCGTCCGGTGCGCGGGTCGAGGGCATCGCGCAGTCCGTCACCCACCAGGTTGAAACCGAGGGTGGTGGCGAAGAGGAACATGCCCGGGAAGAACATCATCCACCAGGCGACCCGGAAGACTCCGGCGGCCTCGGAAAGCTGCCTTCCCCACGACGGGACCGTCTGGGGAACCCCCATCCCGAGGAACGACAGGGCGGCCTCGAAGATGATGTTGGAGGGGATCAGCAGGGTCGAGTAGACGATGATCGGGGCCACCAGGTTGGGCAGCAGCTCGCGAAAAATGATCGTGAAATTGCCGGCCCCGAGCGACCGGTTGGCGTCCACGAACTCCTGTTCCCGCAGCGACAGGGTGTTGCCCCGAACGACGCGGGCGATGTTCGGCCAGGAGAACAGCGCGATCACGAAGATCACCAGCTGCAGGCCAGGTTTTATGAGGCCCCCGAAACACCCCTCTGGCGACGATGAGCAGGCGCCCACGATCCCGATGGCAAACAGCAGCAGGGGGAAGGAGAGGATGATGTCGGTGGTGCGGGAGATCAGCGTGTCCCGCCAGCCGCCGAAGTAGCCGGCGATCATCCCCAGGGTCACTCCGACCACGACGGCGAATCCGGTGGCCACCACGCCCACGATCAACGACGTGCGAGCGCCGTACAGCACCCGCACGAAGAGGTCCCGCCCGGAGCGATCGGCACCGAACCAGAACTGCTCATTGGGTCCCAGCGGCAGGCCGAACTCGTTGACCATCTTCACCGGTTCGTGGATGAAGAGGTCGTTGGGCCCATGGTGCACCACGTTGTCGGCGATCCACGGCGCCAGCAGGGCCACGATCACCAGCAAGGCGAGAAACCCAAGCGCCCCCAAGGCGACGTGGTCCTGGCGGAAGCGGGCCACGAACAGCTGCCAGGGGGAGCGCCCGATGACCTCCGCTGTCACCGCGATCGGGCCCACCGGGGCTTCGCTGTGTTGGCCGCTCCCGCCGGTGACCGCTGTCATCGACCTCTCTCCCCACCGAATTGGACGCAACGGTACACCCACAAAGCGACGGTGTGTAACGGCTGCCCAGCCTTCCCTGCGGCCCCGACTGGCTCTGGGATCGGCGCCCTGCGGGAGTTCGTCCGCACGACCGCCATCCGGCTAGTGCCCTGTGGGGAGTAGGGTGGAAGGACTCCACACGATTCGCGCGCAGTTCCGACATGCCATCATCTGCCGGGGCTGCGAATCGCCGCCAATTCGTGTGTGGTGGCCGTCATGAGAGAGGAGTCGAGGATGGAGTCGGGGCCGATCGGTTCGACTCTTGGCCGTATTGCGTTCATCGGCAACTACCTGCCCCGGCAGTGCGGCATCGCCACCTTCATGACCGATCTCTGCGAGGCCGTTGCCGATCGATACCCCGAGACGTCGTGCATCGCCCTGCCGGTCAATGACACCGACGCGGGTTACCCCTACCCGTCACGAGTCCGCTTCGAGCTGACCGAGAAGGACATCGAGTCGTACCGCCGGGCGGCTGACTTCCTCAACATCAACGACGTAGATCTCGTCTGTCTGCAGCACGAGTACGGCATCTTCGGCGGGCGCGCCGGCAGTCACATCCTGGCGCTGTTGAGTGAGCTGCGAATGCCGATCGTGACCACCCTGCACACCGTTCTCCGTGATCCGGATCCGGACCAGCGCCGGGTGATGGAGCGGATCGCCGAGCTATCAGATCGCCTGGTCGTGATGAGCGAGCGCGGAGCCGAGTTCCTGCGCGACGTCTACGGGGTCTCGCCGGACAAGATCGACATCATTCCGCACGGCATTCCCGACGTGCCGTTCATGGACCCGAGCTTCCACAAGGACGTGTTCGGGGTCGAGGGCAAGATCGTCCTGCTCAGCTTCGGGTTGCTGTCGGCGAGCAAGGGAATCGAGAACGTGATCGCCGCGCTTCCGGCGATCGTGGCCAAGTATCCCAACGTCGTCTACTTCATCCTCGGCGCGACCCATCCCCACGTCATTCAGCAGGAGGGCGAGTCGTACCGGCTCTCACTGCAATGGCTTGCAGAGGAGAAGGGGGTCGCCGGTCATGTGGTCTTCTTCAACCGCTTCGTCAGCATCGACGAACTGGTCGACTTCATCGGAGCCGCCGACATCTACCTCACTCCGTACCTCAACGAGGCACAGATCACCTCCGGAACCCTCGCCTACACCCTCGGTGCGGGACGGGCGGTGATCTCGACGCCGTACTGGTACGCCGAGGAGATGCTCGCTGACGGGCGGGGCATCCTGGTGCCATTCAACGACCCGGACGCGGTGGCCAGGGAGGTGATAGGCCTTCTCGACGAGGACTCGAAGCGTCACGCGATGCGCAAGCGCGCCTATCTGTACGGACGATCGATGATCTGGCCCGAGGTGGCGAAGCGTTACTTCGAGAGCTTCGAGAGAGCGCGGGTCGAGCGCATGCACTTCCAGCAGTCCGGCCCGGTCGTGAAGGCTCTCGATGCCAGGCCCGCGGAGCTCCCGCCGCTCCGGCTCGATCACATGCGCCACATGACGGACGCCACCGGGATGCTTCAACACTCCATCTTCACGATCCCCAACTTCCACGAGGGTTACACCACCGACGACAACGCTCGCGCCCTTCTGGTGAGCGGCTTGCTGGAAGAGCTGGGATACGCCGAAGGCACCGAGCTTGCCTCGCGCTACCTCGCCTTCATCTCGTACGCGTTCGATGCCGAGAATGGGCGCTTCCACAACTTCATGGACTACGAGCGCCGCTGGGTCGAGGAGGAGGGATCCGACGACAGTCTCGGTCGAACCCTCTGGGCGCTGGGCGCGGTGATGGCGCGTTCCGGGACCGCAGCGCTCCAGAGCATGACGGGACGGCTGTTCGAACAGGCGCTCCCCGCGATCCTCGAGACGACGAGCCCCCGCGCCTGGGCGTTTGCACTCATCGGTATCCACGAGTACTCGCGGCGGTTCGCCGGAGATCGCCGCGCCAGCCAGGTACGCGACGAGCTGGCCAATCGGCTCGCCGGCCTCTATGCGGCGCATCGCCGCGAGGGCTGGCTGTGGTTCGAAGACGGGCTGACGTACTGCAATGCCACCCTGCCCCACGCGATGCTGCTGTGCGGCGAGTCGATGCAGGACCCTGCGATGACCGCAGCCGGTCTGGAGTCGCTCGCCTGGCTTGCCGACCTGCAGCGCGCCGACACCCCCGGCGGCCACTTCGTCCCCGTGGGATCGAATGGCTTCTACCGCTACGGCGGTGAGCTGGCACGGTTCGATCAGCAGCCGATCGAAGCGCAGGCGATGGTTTCCGCCTCCCTCGAGGCCTACCGGGTCACCGGCGACCGGCGGTGGAACAAGGAGGCGCATCGCGCCTTCGAGTGGTTCCTCGGTCGCAACGACCTGAACCTGCCGATCTACGACCCCACGACGGGGGGATGCCGCGATGGACTGCACCCCGATCGACCCAACGAGAATCAGGGGGCCGAATCGACGCTCGCCTTCCTGCAGGCGCTCCTGGAGCTGCGTCTCGCCGAGACCACTCTCCTGTCGATGGACGTTCGGTGAACAACCACCATCCGGAGCTCTTTCGCCGACACGCCTCCAACCCGATCCTGACGGTCGCGGATTGGCCGTATCCCGCCAACAGCGTCTTCAACCCGGGCGCGGTCCTCTTGCCTGATGGCACGACGCTGCTGCTGTGCCGCGTCGAGGATCGGCGGGGGCTGTCCCATCTGTCGGCGGCTCGCTCCGCCAACGGTGTGGATGGCTGGCAGATCGATCCGAGACCCACGCTGCAGGGCGATCCGGAGAATCACCCCGAGGAGCTGTGGGGGATCGAGGATCCTCGCATCACCTGGGTGCCAGAGCTCGAGAAGTACGCGGTCGTCTATACGGCGTACACGCGCGACGGCCCGGGGGTGTCCCTCGCGTTCACCAGGGACTTCAGGGAATTCGAGCGGTTCGGCATCGTCATGTCGCCGGAGGACAAGGATGCCGCGCTGCTGCCGCATCGCATCGGTGGCGAGTGGGCGATGATCCATCGCCCGGTGAGTGCGGCCAGGGCCCATATGTGGATCTCCTATTCACCCGACCTGCGGCACTGGGGCAACCACAAGCTCATGCTCGAGGCCCGCAAGGGGGCGTGGTGGGATGCGAACAAGATCGGGCTCTCCCCGCCTCCCCTCGAGACGCCCCAGGGCTGGTTGGTGATCTACCACGGAGTGCGTCACACTGCCGCCGGCGTCATCTACCGGCTGGGTCTCGCGTTGTTCGACCTTCTGGCACCCGAGCGCTGCCTGCGGCGTGGCGAGGAGTGGATCTTCGGTCCCGAGGAGCCGTACGAGGTGCGCGGGGACGTCGACAACGTGGTCTTCCCGTGCGGCTACACCATCGCCCCGGACGGCGACACCATGAACCTCTACTACGGCGCTGCCGACACGAGCATCGCCCGCGCCACCGGCAGCGTCGCGGCGATGTTGCAGTGGCTCGAAGAGCACGGCACCGCGTCTCAGCCCTGATCGATCGCCCGCGCCAGGAACCGGGGACTCAGCCGGCCAGCTTGCGGATCGCCACCTGGTACTGCTTGTGGAGCAGTTCGTACAGGCCTTTGTGGACCTTCAGAAAGCCATCGATGGCCGCCTTGGGCCGGCTACCCCGGGCCCCCGCCAGGTAGGCGAGGTGGAAGGTGGGGGTGGGCGTCGTGCGGCGCAAGGCCACACTCGACCATGTCCGCGGGCCGCACAGTCTCCTACCAACGGTAGGTGGCCGCCGCCCCGGTCGGCAACCCAGGGGCCGAGAGCACCGTCGCCGCGTGGCGCAGCGCCGCCACTGCGGCCCGGTTGACGACACCGCAGTTGTCGGCGTCGGGATCGAAGAGCATCGTGTCGACCCGCCCCAGCGCCGCGGCCACCACGATCTCCGCTGACAGCGTCGACGATCTGCGAGGCTCGCGCAGCATCCCGACACGATCCAGGAACCGTTGGGTGCGGTCGGCCACGAGTGCGTCGACCACGGGGCGGGCGAACTCGTGCAGATGCGAGGCGTCGACTCCATCGGGATGGATCTCGATCGGATGGTCGACGATCCGGTTGTGGGTCGAGATGTCCCGGAACATGCCGGGCAGGCTCCCCGGCCCCACCAGCAGCACCGGCGCGGTGTCGCCGGCGAGCGCGGCGCCGAGGGCCTGATCGACTCGGCGCAGGTAGGCGCGCACCGGCTCCATCTCGCGGTTCTCGCCCAGAGCGTGGCCGTGGAACACCGCGGCCCCGCCGCGGGCCGACTGGTGGAACTGCAGTTGCTTCTCCAGCTCACGGAATCGGGTGATCTCGGAGAGTGCACCGGGGGCTCCGGGGAGAGTGACGGGTTCGACCGACCAGCGGTTCGCCCGCCACAGGGCGTTTCCGCCGCGCGCCAGGGTGAGCACGAAACAGTGCGCCGGGTCGACGGCGTCGATGACAGGCAGGAGGTGGAACTCCTCCGCCACAGTGACGGTCTCTCGAATCCGCACCGGGAGGAGGAGCCACTCCGAACCGGACGGCGTGGCGTACAGGGCGACCGCGCCGATGGCGTGGGGAATGGGATGGAGGTGGCCGAATCGCTCCTCGACGGTGGCGAGCAGGTGATCGGCGACGGCTTGGTCGACGGCGTGGGGTTCGAGCAGCACCCGCAGCCGGGCGCCCAGGCCCCGGGCGCGGATGGCGTCGTGCTGAGGATCGAGGTGGTTGACGGGCATCACGACCGAGACCCGTGGGGCCTCCGTGATCGCGAGCAGAGCCCCGAGGCGAGATCGGTCTACCGAGGGGATGACTTGGGTGGTCATGACCTCATCGTCCTCCCCGGGCAACCTGCCGCCAGGGGACAACGGCCCCGCAGGGCGGGATTGCGCGCTCGTGACGGGCTAGCCCCCGGGTCGGCGCCGGAGCGGACGCTCCCATCGCGAGAAGGCGAGAAGCAAGGGGATCAACGCCAGCGGCGGGGCCAGCAGCCACAGGGGACGCTCGAGCCACCAACGAATCGACGTGGTCGCCTCCAACCCGAATCCGAGCGGGTGCAGCACCAGGATCGCCACAACCAACGCGGTGAGGTGCCACAGGAACAGGGTCATGATCATCGAGTTGATCAGCACCACCCGGGTCCAGGTGCGGGGTCGCGCCAGCCAGGTGTTGGCGCGGCTGCGCAGCAGCATCGCGGCTCCCACCTGCCACACCGTCAGCGCCAGGATGGCGAACGTGGGCGGGCTCATGTTCGACACCGGCTCGATGTCCACCCCCACCATGCTGCGCGGGTACCACAGTTCGTCGGTGAAGGTGACCAGATTGGTGAGGACCGCGAGGACGCCGAGGCCGGCGCCGATCATCGTCCACCAGCGGCGCCTCCCGGCCGCGGGCAGCGACCCGTCGGCATAGAAGAAACCGAGTTGATGGACCGCCAGCCAGACCAGCAGGAGGTTGGCCCAGCCGATGCCCTTCAGGTCCGTGCCGAGTCGGATGGCGTCGACGGTCCCCACCGCCAGCGCCAGGGCGACCGGAACCGCGAGTCGCCACCGGCGGTGCGCCTCCAGCATCATCGGGGCCAGCGCGATCACCACCACGTAGACGCCGAGGAACCAGAGCGGGCCGAAGGGAAGGAAGGTGCCGCGGGTGATGCCTGGTGCTCCGGTATCGGAGAGGTGCAGGATCACCTCGATGACGATCCAGACCGAGGCGAAGATCGCGGTGGGCCAGAGGAGGCGCTCCAGGCGCCGTGCCAGGAACGCCCGGTAGCCGAGACCCTGGCGCCGGATCGAGCCCCATCCCCTGGCGTTGGAGAAGCCGCCGACGAAGAAGAAGATCGGCATCACCTGCAGGACCCAGGTGGCCATCCACAGCCCGCGCTGCAGGCCGACGGCGTTGTCGACCGAGATCCTCCCACCCTCCCACACGATGATCGCAATGAACCAGTGGCCCAGCACGACCGTCACGATGCTGAAGGCGCGCAGGAAGTCGACGTAGCGGTCGCGATCGGCGGGAGTGGAAGCGGCGATCGCGGAGAGGGAGGACATTGCGCGGGACTCTACGCGTCGGGGGTCAGTGGAGGTGAGGAGTCGTCAGCGGTCAGCGGTCAGCGGTCAGCCAGAACGCACCGGGTATCGGGCGCCAGGTGCCGGGTACCGGGTAACCGGTAAGACCTCTTGCGGGCGACGGGCGACGGGCGACGACTCCGCCGCGGGTAGCGGGTAGCTGGTAGCGGGCAGCGGGCAGCGGGCAGC
>DNGH01000221.1 GCA_003486285.1 Actinomycetota bacterium | reverse complement strand
GCGGTGGTGGCCGTGGTCGGGGCGATGGTCGAGGGGCGGCCGCCGCGCCTGATCGCGGTCCTGCACTCCGATGTCGAGGGCACCGAGGTGGTGACGGTCGTGCTTGAACGCCGCGACGGAACCCGCGTCGCCGGCGCCGCCGCGCTGAAGTCGGGCCGTCCCTATGCGGTGGCGCGGGCCACCTGGGTGGCGCTGCGCTCCTAGGCCCCGGAGGCGCCCGGGATGAGATCGATCTCTGCGGCGTCGGCTCGCACCAGATGGATCATCACATCGGTGTCCGGTCGCAGGGGCGGCCGGTCGGCGGGGATGGACCCCACGGTGCGGGCGTGCTCGCCGACGCGGGAGAGCACGTCACGGATCAGCATGCGGGTGGTTCCCGGATCGGCGTCGCCGTCGAGGAGGGCGAGGTCGGTCTCCGCGGTGGAGAGCACCCGGATGCGGCGCGACACCAGGTCCCAGATCATGATCTCCTGCACGATCTGATCGGACGAGAGGGTGGCGACGCCGGGCAGCAGCACCGCCTCGACGGCGCCGGCGGCGACGACCCCGAGCAGCGCCAGGTACCCGTCCCGATTGGCCGACACCCCGCGCAGGTCCTGGCAGATCGCCACCACGGTGTATCCGTGGGTGGCGGCGTGGCGGCGTATCTCCTCCTGCTGGGCGAATGCCGAGCGGGGATCGGATGAATCGGCGGATTCGCGCACGTACCCGGCGATGCGTATCGGGTCACCTCCGAGGCGATGTTATCACCACCCATAGTGCCGGGCAGGGCTGCGCAGCGTGGTGCGAGCCGGAGCCGAGATCAGCTGGCGGCGGCACCGAGGTAGGCGTCCCAGGACGGGTGCGGTGGTGCGGCGAGGCCGACCAACAGCCACCCGTGCTGGTGCGGTGGTTGCGGCGAAGTGCGCAGGTCCATGCCCGCCTCGTGTGGGGTGCGGTTGCCCTTGCGGGCGTTGCAAGGCCGGCACGCGGCGACGACGTTGTCCCACTCGTGGGCACCACCGCGCGACCGGGGCAGCACGTGATCCAGGTTCTCGGCGGCCCCTCCGCAGTACTGGCATCGGTTGAGGTCCCTGGCGAACACGGCGCGGCGACTCAGCGCGGTGCGACGCCGATAGGGAACCCGGACGAAGCGGCGGAGACGGATCACTGTCGGGACGGGGACCTCGAGGCGCTCCGAGTGCCAGCGCTGCTCGCGGGCGTGCACCAGCTCCGCCTTGTTGCCCACGACCAGAACCACCGCACGCCGGATCGGAACCACCGTGAGCGGTTCATACGTGGCATTCAGCACGAGGGCTTGGGCCATGCGGGGGCCGACGTTACCAGCGGCTTCGATCAGCCTCCCTGGCCGCTGACGAGCCGGCGCGTTGCATCGCGCTCATTGACGAGACGGCGCTTCCGCCGTTGCCAGGTTCGCCACAGCCAACCGAACAACTTGCCGCCGATGATGCCGGCCAGGAACGTGGCGCTCAGCACCAGCCACATCGGCGCTTCCCAGTCCCAGTTCGCCCAGGCCACGGTGGCGCTGTCGGGATTGGAGACGATCAAAATCACGATCGGTGTGACCACGATTGCCAGCAGCAAGGCAGGCCCGATCCCTCGTCCTGAGGGAGTGGGCTGCTGTGCGTCGGCCGGGGTCTGCGGTGTCGTGTCCATCGACGAATGATACGACTGCCGGCGGGGCCGTGCTGAGCGCTCAGGCATCGGCGGAGGGAGCGATGCCCTCCCAGGGGTCCCGCCCGGTCCAGTCCCGGGCTTCGAGCACGGCCCCAGTCGGTTCCGGCGCCGCCTGGTGGACGAGGCGGAGGAAGAGTGGGGTGATGTCTTCGGGGGCCGGGATCGTGGCGGGATCCTCGCGGGGGAGTGCGGTCGCTCGCATCGGGGTGCGGGTCCCCCCGGGGTTCACGGAGTAGACGCGTCCCTGCGGCCACTCGGCGGCGAGGAGTGCCACCCAGCCCTCCAGGGCGTGCTTCGACACTGCGTAGATTCCCCACCCGGGGCGCGGCATCCGACCCACGGTGCTGCTGATCGCGATCACCACCGGGGAAGTGCCGGCGTCGAGCGCCGGGGCGAGTTGCTGGTGAAGAAGCTGCACCGCGGTGAGGTTGATCTCCAGCACCGCGCGCCATTCCGCCTCCGGATAGGCGGCCAGGGCCACCCCGGGCACGCCGAGCAAACCGGCGCAATGCACCGCAGCGTCGATGGCGCCGCTGCGATGCTCGATCGTGGTTGCCACGGCGCGGCGGCCGGTGGCCGTGGTCAGGTCCGCCTCGACCGTATGGATCCTGCTGGTGCCTCGCGCCATGGCGGCCAAGCGTTCCGCGTCGCGGCCGACCGCATACACCTCGGCTCCGTGCCCGGCGTAGGCGACGGCGAGGGCTCGCCCGATCCCGGACGAGGCCCCGGTCACGACGATGCGGCGCCCGGCGAGCACGGAGCGAGGGTACCGGGTGCCGGGTGCCGGGTACCGGAGGTCAGTCTTCAGTCCTCAGTCATCAGTCCTCAGTCGTCAGCCAGAACGCGTGGCTGGTTCGCCGACGCCTGGGCCATGGTCTGGCGGGCGACGGGCGACGGGTAGCGGGCGACGCCCGACACGTAGGCCGTGGTCTGGCACCTGGCACCTGGCACCTGGCACCCGGGTCGGTGGCGAACACCTGTTCCATATTGCCCCAAACGGCTCCGATGTGGTTGACAGGGGGCAGAAAGTGGGTGAAAGTGGCGCGAAGTGGAGAACCGGGGGTGTGAACGCACCCCTCCCGCGGGACGCCGTGACAAGTGAAGGCGGTGCGGTGATGACCGGATTGGAGACGTCAGGTGTTCCTGGGCGAGTACCAGCACAGCGTGGACGAGAAGGGGCGCATCGTGATGCCCTCGAAGTTCCGCGAGCGGCTCGAGTCGGGCGCCGTCGTGACCAAGGGTCAGGAGCGGTGTCTCTACGTGTTCCCCGCGGATCGGTGGGAGGACGAGGTGGCCAGGATCAACCGGCTGCCCCGGACCAATCGCACCAACCGCAACTTCGCCCGCGCCTTCTTTGGCGGAGCCAGCGATCTCGCCATGGACAAGCAGGGTCGCCTGCCGATCCCGCAGCCGCTGCGCACCTATGCCGGCTTGGAGAAGGACGTGGTGGTGGTCGGGGTGAGCGATCGCCTGGAGATCTGGGATGCGACCTCGTGGCAGAGCCTCTCCTCCCAGGCCGACGAGCTGTACGCCGGCATCGAAGAGGCGCTCAGCGAGGAAGGAATCTGAATGTCGACCGACTCATCGTCAGCCCCCTGGATGCCATGTGGAATGCCCCATACTCCGCCCGCTTCCATTTTGGCGCCAGCGCTCCGGGGGGCTGACGATGAGCCGGCCCGACACCCCATATCACGTCCCCGTGCTGGTGGAGCCGCTGGTCGCGGCGCTGGCCGCGGTGCATCCCCGCGTGGTCCTCGATGCCACGTTCGGCGGGGGCGGGCACACCCGGGCCTTGCTGGCCGCGGTTCCCGGCTTGCGGGTGATCGCCCTGGATCGCGATCCGGATGCCGCCGTTGGAGCCCAAGGGCTCGATGGGGTGTCGCTGCACTGCGTCGACTTTCGGAAGCTGGAAGAGGTCTTGGAAGAGGAGGGACTCGATGAACTCGATGGCGCCGTTTTCGACCTCGGTGTCTCGTCGCACCAGTTCGACGTGGGGGAGCGAGGCTTCTCCTATCGAAGCCCCGGCCCTCTCGACATGCGGATGGGCCCGGATGCCCGGCATGACGCCGCACACTTTGTCAACGAGGTCGACCAGTCCGAACTCGCTCGCATCATCAGTCGTTTCGGTGAAGAGCGCTTCGCGGGCCGCATCGCCGACGGCATCGTCGCGGCGCGTCCCATCGGCGACACCGGTCGTCTCGCGGAGGTCGTCGCAGCGGCGGTGCCGGCTC
>DNGH01000153.1 GCA_003486285.1 Actinomycetota bacterium | reverse complement strand
GTCGACTGGTACCGGGAGCAAGGGGTGTTCTGACCGGAGCGTCGAAGTCCCCAGTCTCCAGTCTTCAGTCACCAGAGACAACTTCTGACCGGGGACTGGTGACTGGGGACTGGTGACTGGCGAGTACTCTCGCCTCCGCATGCCTGCCCCCTTGGAGGCGTTGGTCGGCAAGTGGCGCGACCACCCCCCGATTCCGGAATCGGGTCGCTTTGTCGTGCCCGCGCCGGCTCGGGCGTACTTCCTGGCGGGTCTGGCTCGCTCCGCCACCGGCCCGATCCTGGCGATCGTGGCGGGGGAGCGCGACGCCGAGGATCTCGCCGACGACCTGGAGTTGTTCACCGCCCACAGCCGTTTCCTGCCGGCGTGGGAGACCCTGCCCTTCGAGCACGTCTCGCCGAACGTGGGGACGATGGCGCAGCGCGCCGCCGCCCGCCATGCCCTGCGCAGTGGTGGGGCGGGGACGATCGTGGTGGGTTCGGTGCGGGCGGTCACCCAGCGGGTGTCGCCGTCGCCGGTGGAGCCGATCATGCTGGCGGTCGGTGACGAGGTGGACCTGCCCACCCTGACCCGGAGCCTGGCCGAGTCCGGTTACGAGCGCACCGACCGGGTGGAGTCGCGCGGCGAGTTCGCGGTGCGCGGCGGCATCATCGATCTCTATCCCGCCCAGGGGCGGGAGGCGCTGCGCATCGACCTGTGGGGCGACACCGTCGAGGAGATCACCGCGGTGTCGGTGCTGACCCAGCGCTCGATCGGGACCCGTCCGGCGGTGGTGGCGTTCCCGAGTCGCGAGGTGCGCCCCGACGGCTCCATCGCCACCGAGGCCCGGCGCCTGCTGCACGAGGCGCCGTGGGCGGCATCGACCTGGGATCGGATCGTCGATGGCATCACCTTCTCCGGCATCGAGTCGTGGCTGCCGTGGCTGGCGCCCGAGCAGACCGTGGTCGACGAGGCGGCGGCCCACACCAGGGTGATCCTGTTCGATCCACCCCGCGCCGCCGATCGTGCCGCCGACCTGGCCAGGGAGGAGGCGGACCTGGCCGCGGCGCTCGCCTCGACGTGGGGGGCGGGGGCCCCCACCGCCGGGGAACATCCCGCGCTCTATCTCCCCCTCGAGGCGGCAACGCCGCGGGCGCGGACTCTCGAGGTGCCGGGCGTCGCCGGGGGGCCGGGCGAGGAGGCACTCGGCGTCACCCGTCTCGACGCCGCGCCCGGCGATGCCGAGTCGATCGCCCGCGGCATCGGGGGGCTGGTGGGCAAGGGCACCCAGGTGGTGGTGGCGATGGACGGCGTCGCCGCCGCCGACCGGGTCGCGGCGATCCTGAACGAGGCCGGCATCGGATTGCTCCGCACCGACCGGGCGGGGAGCGAGTCGGCGGTGATCGCCGCCGGGATCCATCACGGCTTCGTCATCCCCGCCCTCAAGGTCGCGGTGCTCGGGGAGCAGGAGATCGCGGGACGGCGCCGCGCCCATCGCCGGGTCACCGCGGGCGGCGACGCCTCCGGCGCCGGCTACTCCGATCTCAAGCCGGGCGACTTCGTGGTGCACCGCCGCCACGGCATCGGCCGCTTCGAGGGCCTGGTGACGCGCAGCATCGGCGAGGTGGTGCGCGACTATCTGATGGTCGCCTACGCCGCCGGGGACCGCCTCTACGTGCCCACCGATCAGTTGGCCGCGGTGCGGCGCTACTCCGGTGGCGAAGTGCCCCGCCTCAGCCGCATGGGTGGGGCCGATTGGGACAAGACCCGCTCCCGGGTGCGCAAGGAGGTGGCGGCGGTGGCCGAGGAGGTGGTGTCGCTGCACCGGGCCCGGGCCCGGGCCGCCGGCCACGCCTTCTCCGTCGACACCCCGTGGCAGAGCGAGATGGAGGCGTCGTTCCCCTTCGAGGAGACCCCGGATCAGGCCACCGCGATCGTCGACGTGAAACGGGACATGGAGTCCGACGCCCCGATGGATCGCCTGGTGTTCGGCGACGTCGGGTTCGGCAAGACCGAGGTGGCGGTGCGGGCCGCCTTCAAGGCGGTCCAGGACGGCCGCCAGGTGGCAGTGCTGGTGCCGACCACGCTCCTCGCCCAGCAGCACCACCAGACCTTCACGGCGCGCTTCGCCGCCTATCCGCTCCGGGTGGAGTCGCTCAGCCGCTTCCTCACCCCGAGTCAGCAGAAGGCCGTGGTCAAGGGGCTGGCGGACGGCAGGGTCGACGTGGTCATCGGCACGCACCGACTGCTCAGCGACGACGTCTCGTTCAAGGATCTCGGCCTGCTGGTGGTCGACGAGGAGCAGCGCTTCGGGGTGGGGGACAAGGACCGGATCAAGGCGCTGCGCAAGTCGGTGGACGTTCTCACCCTCACCGCCACGCCGATCCCGCGCACCCTGGAGATGGCCCTCACCGGGATCCGCAGCGTGTCGCGCATCACGACCGCACCCGAGGACCGCCATCCCATCCTCACCTTCGTCGGCCCCTACGAGGCCCGCACCGTGTCTGCCGCGATCCGGCGCGAGATGCTGCGCGAGGGCCAGGTGTTCTACGTGCACAACCGGGTGCAGTCGATCGACGCCGCGGTGGCGCGGCTCAAGGCGCTGGTGCCCGAGGCGCGCTACGTCGTCGCCCACGGCCAGATGAGCGAGGGCCAGCTGGAACAGGTGATGCTCGACTTTTGGGAGCGGTCCTACGACGTGATGGTGGCGACCACGATCATCGAGTCCGGGCTCGACCTGCCCCAGGTCAACACCCTGATCGTGGAGCGGGCCGATCTCCTCGGCCTCGCCCAGCTGTACCAGTTGCGGGGCCGGGTGGGGCGGTCCAGCCAGCGCGCCTACGCCTACTTGTTCCACACCGAGTCGCAACGTCTTACCGAGGAGGCCTACCGCCGCCTGGAGGCGATCGGGGAGTTCGCCGACCTCGGTTCGGCGTTCCAGCTGGCGATGCGCGACCTGGAGATCCGCGGGGCGGGGAGCGTGCTCGGCAAATTGCAGTCGGGCCACATCAGCGCGGTCGGGCTCGACCTGTACATGGAGCTGGTGGCCGAGGCGGTCGGGGAGCTGGAGACCGGGATCAAGCCCGAGCCGCCGCCACCCGAGGTCCGCATCGAGTTGCCCATCGAGGCCCACCTGCCCGTGGACTACGTGGCCGACCAGGACGCCCGGCTCGAGGCCTACCGCCGGCTCGCCGCCGCCACCACCCATCCCGCGGTCGATGACGTCGTGGCCGAGTGGATCGACCGCTTCGGGCCGCTCCCCGCCCGGGCGGCCACCCTGATCGACGTGGCCCGGCTCCGGGTCGAGGCGCTGCGGGTGGGGCTGGAGGAGATCGTCGCCACCCGGCGGGAGGTCAAGCTCCACCCGGTTTCCCTGATCGCCTCCCAGGAGGTCAGGCTGCAGCGCATCGCCCGGGGGGCCACCCTCCAGGTGAAGCCCCGGCTGCTGTTCGTACCCCTCCCCGAGGCCCCGGCGTCGGGCTTGGCCGAATTCCTCCGTACAATGTGGCCTCCCGATCCGGAGTGATTCCCCTGCGCAAGTCCCTCGCCCTCATGTCCCTGCTCGCCGTGCTGGTGCCGGCGTGCTCCTCCGGTCCCGAACTGATCGCCACGATCGGGACCACCGAGATCACCACCGACGACATCTCCTATCTCTACGAGACCGATGCGATGCCCGTCGACCAGACCCTGCGCGCCGCGATCTTTGCCCTCGCCGCCCGCCAGATCGTCATCGACGCCGCCCAGAACGACCTCGGGGTGGCCCTCGACGGGCTCAGGGTGGATGGCCTCATGGAGACGATGGCGACCGAACGCGATTCCCAGGGTCTCACCACCGCCGAGTACCTCGAGGTCGAAAACGCCGGCGAAGGCCTGCTGCGTTTCAACGCCGAGGTGGCGGTGCTGCGCGATCAGGTGATCGGCGCGCTGGCGACCGCCCCGGCCTATCTCGACGGGGTGTTCGCCGATCCGGCGCCGATCACCGAGGTGTGTGCCAAGCACATCCTGCTCGGCACCCAGCTCGAGGCCGAGGACGTGATCGTCCAGCTGCTCGGCGGCGCCGACTTCGCCACCCTGGCCAACACCGTTTCGCTCGACACCGGGTCTGGTGGCGACCTGGGTTGTCGTCAGGCCGCGGTGTACGTGGACGAGTTCGCCGCCGCCGTCCTCGAGGCTCCGCTCAACGAGGTCTTCGGACCGGTGCAGAGCGAGTTCGGTTGGCACGTCATCGTCGTCTCGGAGCGCACCGTCCCCACCCGCGACGAGGTCGCCGCCGATCCGGTGTCGTACATCGCCGCCAGCACCCTCGATGGGCTGTGGGAGGCTTTCGTCACCTCGGCTCTGGAAGTGGCTCAGGTCACGGTCGAACCCGAATTCGGGACGTGGTCCTCGCAGGGGATCATCCCGCCCATCGACGCCACCGAATGAGGTGAGCCACCCGATCCGCATCGTCGGGCTCGGCCCCGCCGGTCTGGATCGGCTCGGCGGTGAGACCCGCGAGGCCCTGCTCGATCCTGCGGTCACCGTCGTGGTGCGCACCCTGGAGCATCCCGCCGCCACCGAGTTGGCGGCGCGGCGCCGGGTGGTCGACTGCGACGACCTGTACCGCGCCGCGTCGGACTTCGCCGCGGTCTACGCCGGGATCGTGGACCGGGTGCGCCGCCTGGCCGGAGCCGGGCCGGTGATCTATGCGGTCCCGGGCAGCCCCCTGGTGGGGGAGACCGCGGTGCGCACCCTGGTCGCCGGTGGGGGCGTCGCAGTGGTCCCCGGAGAATCTTTCCTGGACCTGGCGCTGCTGCGCACCGGGCTCGATCCGCTGGAGCGCGGCCTGCAGGTCCTCGACGCCCACGATCTCGGCTTCCCCCTGTTGCTGCACGTGCCCACGCTGATCTCGCAGGTGGACACCCCGGGAACACTGCTGGCGGTGCGCGACGCACTCCTGGCGCTGCTGGGGGCGGAGACACCGATCGTGCGGCTCGCCGATCTCGGCTCGCCCGACGAGGTGGTGGAGACGATCGCCCTGGAGGAGCTGCGCCCCGAGCACGCCGGGCTGCGGGTCACCCTGCTGGTCGACGTCCCCGCTCCGGGATGGCCGGGGCTGGTGCGCACCAACGCCCGGTTGCGGCGCGAGTGCCCCTGGGATCGCGAGCAGACCCATCACACCCTGGCCCGGCACCTCCTCGAAGAGTCCTACGAGACCCTGGCGGCGCTGGAGTCGCTGCCGCCCGAGGCCCCCGGGGGCGAACCCGACGTCGCCGCCTACGTCGAGGTGGAGGAGGAATTGGGCGACCTCCTGCTGCAGGTGGTCTTCCACGCCAACCTCGCCGCCGAGGCGGGGATGTTCGCCATCGAGGAGGTGGCTGAGGCGGTGCGCCGCAAACTGGTGGCGCGCCATCCTCACGTCTTCGGCGAGGTCGATGCCAAGACCGCCGAGCAGGTGCTGGCCAACTGGGACCGCCTCAAGACCGCGGAGAAGGGCCGCGAGTCGCTGCTCGACGGGGTCCCCGCCGCCCTGCCGGCCCTGGCCCGCGCCGACTCGCTGCAGCGCCGCGCCGCCGGCGCCGGGTTCGATTGGCCCGACCTGTCCGGTGTGATCGCCAAGGTGCACGAGGAGATCGCCGAGGTCCTCGCCGCGGGTGCCGACCACCACCACGAGGTGGGAGATCTGCTCTTCTCCGTGGTCAACCTGGCGCGCCGCCTCGAGGTCGATCCGGAGCAAGCCCTGCGTGCCGCCGCCGACCGCTTCGAGCGGCGGTTTCGGGTGGTGGAGGGCGCAGGGGATCTGAAGGCGATGACGTTCGAGGAGATGGATGAGGCGTGGGAGGAAGCCAAGCGAC
>DNGH01000201.1 GCA_003486285.1 Actinomycetota bacterium | reverse complement strand
CCTGGTCGAGTACTTCGTCCAGGCGGTCGACGCCTCCGGCAACGTCGGGATGACCAGCTTCAAGGGCGCGTTCCACGAGGGCGTGGTCGTTCCGACCTCGGCTCCCGGCACTGATCCCACCGTGGGGATCACCGGGACCCTCTTCAACGATTGGTTCACCACGGGTGCCACCGTCACCGTCAGCGGCGGCGACTACACCGCCACCGTCGACGGCATCGCCCAGGATCTCAGCAGCGGGTCGTTCACCATCGGCGCGGATGGAGTGCACATCGTCCGGATCTTCGGCGGCGAACCCGACCCGGTCACGTTCGCCGTCAAGGTCGACACGACGAATCCGGAGGTGGTGATCCTCTCCCCGGCTCATGGCGGCACCTACCTGCTCGGCCAGGCGGTGCCCGCCGACTACCGCTGCGCCGATGCCGGATCGGGTGTGCAGTCCTGCATCGGGTTGGTGCCCGACGGCGTACCGTTCGACACGGCGGCGGTGGGTTCCAAGTCCTTCTCCGTGACCGCCACCGACTTCGCCGGCCACTCGAGCAGCGCCAGCGCCATATATCACGTCGTGCGTGACCTCGATCTGGCGGTCTCACCGGCACTGCTCGCCGTTGGCGACACTGCCACGGCCACATCGCCGGTCTACGGCACGTTCCTGTCGGCGGTGATCGATTGGGGCGATGGCACCACCTGCCGTGTGGGCGCGGCGGCGGAGTGCACGGTGACCGGGAGCCCCGAGGGCATTCTGACGGCCACCCACGCCTACGGCGCCCCCGGCGTGTACGCCGTGACGCTCACCGTGGTCTACGCGGGCCTCACCCTCACCGACACCTTCGAATTCGTCGTGGTGTATGACCCCAGCGCCGGCTTCGTCACCGGGGGCGGCTCGATCGAGTCTCCTGCAGGTGCCTACAGCCTGAATCCGTCCCTGACGGGGAAGGCGAGTTTTGGCTTCGTGGCCAGGTACAAGAAGGGGCAGACGACGCCTGATGGAAACACGCAGTTCCAATTCAAGGCGGCCGACTTCAAGTTCATGTCCGTCGCCTACGAATGGCTGGTTGTTGCCGGCTCACGCGCTCAATTCAAGGGTACGGGAACGGTCAATGGATCCAAGGCCCCCACCGGCGAGTACTACAAATTCTTCCTGGTTGGTATCGACGGCGATCTGCAAGGTTCGGACAAGCCCGACGCTTTCCGGATCAGAGTCTGGTACGAGCTCGACGGAGAGGAAGTTGTCGTGTACGACAACCAACGTGACGAGTACGCAAACTCGGATGCCGCCACGGAACTCGGGGGCGGATCCATCGTGATCCACTCAAGCAAGAAGTAGGGCTCGCAGGTCGCTCTTCATCGATCCCGGCCACCGGCGATGACGTGGTGGGCACGCCCATCCGCCCAGACCACCGCCTGCCATCGGCGATATGGCGCACCGACCGAGCTCTGGATCCGGCAATATGCGCGACCGATCGGGTCTGCCGGCAAGCCCGTGGCACTGCTTGTACTCGAGTCCTGAGCCGCAGGTGCAGCGGTCGTTGATCTTGGGAGCGACCTGCCTGTCCGACCCACTAGCCGAGAGGACTCTGAATGGCGTCGATCACGAAGACCAAGATCTATGCGCGTCCTGAGCGCGTCCCGGGCCTCTCTAAGCACCACCTCCCGACGCGCAAAAACCCCCTCTGACCAGGGGTTTCGCGTGGTGGGCGCTACTGGGATTGAACCAGTGGCCTCTGCCGTGTGAAGGCAGCGCTCTCCCGCTGAGCTAAGCGCCCTGAAGGCGGCAATTCTAGCCCCCCGTATCCTGGCCGCCGTGAAGCGCGCCGAGTTCGAACAGCTGGTCGACGAGTCCCTCGAGGATCTCCCGTCGTGGGTGGGGCAGGCCATGGACAACCTTCACGTCGTGGTGGAGGACTGGCCGACCCCAGAGCAGGATTCACATGGGACGGGCCTGCTCGGCCTGTACGAAGGGGTGAATCTCCACGACCGGGCGTCGGGATACTCGGGGTTCCTCCCGGACCGGATCACGCTGTTCATGGGTCCCCACCTCGAGCTGCGGCTGCCACCCCGGCGCCTGCGCGCCCAGATCCGCAAGACCGTGCTCCACGAGGTGGCCCATCACCTCGGCATCGACGACGCCCGCCTCGACGAGCTCGGGTACTAGTCAAGCCTGCCTCGGGGGAGGCCGATGCCTGACGGGTGCAGAGCCCCGAAACCGATCAGTACCGCGCCTGTGAGACCGGGCGCTGCGGCCACGACCTGGCCCGCGCCGTCGGGGTCGCCGAACTCTGGGCCGCCGACGGACCGTTCGGGCCGGGCCAGCCCATCGTCGCTCTCGATTCGCGGCGTCTGCGGCGCTTCGCAGACGACGAGGCACCCGCCGGGCAGCAGCGCTGGGCGGTCTGACGCCGTCGCAACTCCGGCTCGGGCTTGGTAACTTCACCATGCACACCCGAGGAGACCGAATGGCGAAGCTGGAGAAGCTCGATGGGATCGGCGACAAGCAGTTGGAGCGACTCAGGAAGGCCGGTGTCAAGGACACCGACGCCTTGCTGATGTGGGGGAGCACCCCCGACGGCCGCTCGGAGATGGCCGCCGCCACCAAGATCGGGACCAGGCGCATCGCCGACTGGGTGCACCGCGCCGACCTGATGCGCCTCAAGGGCGTCGATGACGGTTACGCCCGCCTGCTGGTGCGAGCCGGCGTGTCCGGCGTCGTCGATCTGAGCACGCGCAACCCGATGGAGCTCGCGGAGGAGGTCGCCATCGCCGCCGCGGTCGAACGGATGGCGAAGAAGACGCCTCGCGAAGCGACGCTCTCCAACTGGATCGAGCAGGCCCGCCTCATGGTGCGCAATGTCTGGTACCACGACACCTGGGGACCCGCCTCGCTCACCGGGCGCGCCCCGAAGAAGTATCAGGGTCCCCGCTACGACTAGCCGGTCGTGTGATCGCCCTGCTCCATGGACCCGCGGGCGGTCTGGCGCGCCCGCTTGCGACGCTGTAGCAGCATGCGCACCAACACCTGGAGGCCGGCCCCGACCAGCATCGAGGTGACGATCACACCGGCGAGGGGCGCCTCGGCCCGCCAGAAGAAGAACTGCACCTCGGTGGTGTCGAAGTTCTGCAGGATGAGCACCAGGGCCAGCACCGCGACGATCGTGGCCAACAGCCCGATCCGGAACTTCCGGGTCTGCCAGAGCGGCGTCGGCTGGGTCATTGCGATCCTTTCTCCGGTTGGGCGGAAGGGTAGGCGCGCCTGTCCGAGGCGTGCGCGAGCGGGGCGCCGAACCAGAACGTGAGCGGGAGACGGCCGGCGGTGCCGCGGACCGCGGCGGCGCCATGCCTCACGGTGCCGTCGCGGTCGATGAGCGTCGCCGGCCCGTTGCGCACCGCCACCGTGAACCGCCCGGTCCAGTCGAGGGCGCGCACCAACCGGGCCTGCCATGCCCGCGGCACGAAGAGGGCGCGGTCGCCAGATCGCGGCGACACCCAGACGACGAGTGCCGCCAGCGCCGCCCAGGAGAAGACCTGCACGGCTGCGGTGGCCTGGATCGCCAGGTGGAACGGAATGGCGAGCCAGACCGCCGCCACGCGGGTGCGGCGCCACAGGAGACCGGCGCCGATGAGCAGTTCCGTCAGGACGACCACCTTGGCCGCCCAGGCGTGAAAACCGGGGTCGAGGAGGAGATCGACGATCCGATCGGGCACCGCCCCGAGCCGGTCCTCGCCGGCGACCACCCGCAGCCGGGTCACCGTGCCTCCCCACCAGTCCGGGTCGAGGAGCTTGGAGAGGCCCGACGCCAGGTAGACGAGGGCGATCTCGACGCGCAGCACGGTGAGTGCGAGTTGGCGGCCCCGGCCCACGGAGAGGATGTGCGGCGTCCCGAGGCGCCGGTCCAGGGAGACCGCGGCACCCACCGGAAGCACTGCGACACCGATCAGGAGCACCAGCAGGAACGCCCGGTTGTGATGGAAGTGGGTCTGGCTGAGGAAGAGGTTGTAGGCGAC
>DNGH01000093.1 GCA_003486285.1 Actinomycetota bacterium | reverse complement strand
GATACCAGGCTGACGAAGGTGATGCCGAGCAGGGCCGAGATCAGGATGGCGCCGTAGAGCTTCTCGGGGCCGCTCACGTAGTAGTAGGAGAAGGTCAGCAGCGACCTGCCCAGCCCGTCTCCCAGGCCCGCCGGCAACTCGCCGATGATCGCCCCGATCACGCTGGCCGTGGCCGAGATCTTCAACGCGGTGAAGACGTAGGGGATCGATGCCGGCATGCGCAGCTTGGTGAGCACCTGGGTCTCGCTGGCGGCGTAGGAGCGCATCAACTCCACCGCGGCCGGGTCGGGGGAGCGGAGGCCGCGCAGTGAGTTGATCGTCACCGGGAAGAAGGTGAGGTAGGCGGAGATGATCGCGACGGAGAACCCGGCATCGTCGAGCATGAAGGCTCTCACCAGCCACGACGGCCAGGCTCCCGAGCCGCCCCAGATCACGATCATCGGGGCGATGGCGATGAGCGGGATCGTCTGGCTGGCGACGACGAACGGCATCAGCCCGCGCTCGAGAAGCCGGGAGCGGGCGAACAGCGCTCCCAGCCCGAACCCGGCCAGGCTCCCCATCAGGAACCCGATGGCGGCGCGGTGCCAGGTGATGGCGGCGTTCTTGATCAGCAGCCACACCAGGAGGTCGGCGTCACGGGCCCGGCTCACCGGGCGGAACAGCGCGGCGAACACGTCGAAGACGTGCGGCATCGAGGTGTCGTCGGGACGCACCGGGAGGCGGACGTCGGTGAACGGGATCAGTCCGTCGCTCGCCTTGCCCAGCACCTTGTAGCCCTCCCACAGCAGGGCCAGCACGGCGAAGATTGCACCGAAGGCGAGAGTGCGGGAGAGCCAACGCGGCAGGCGGGGTCGGCTGCGCAGGGTCATGGCGACGGCGGTCACGGCCGGGATGGTACGCGGCACCGACCCGGCCCGCCCTGCGGCGTGAGGTCGCTAGGCGACCGGGTGTCCGAGCAGGGTCCGGATCTTCTCGGGTGGCGTCTCCGGCCCGTCGAAGTAGAACTCGTAGGCCGGCCCGGCGATCGTCATCCCCGCGGCGGCGATGCCCGCGGTGAGCCGGCCCCAGGAGGCGCCGATCTGGTCATACGGCCCGACGTGCATCACCGTGGCCCAGCGTCCGCCCGGGATCTCACCGGGTTGGATGCGACCTTCGCCGGGAAGCGGCCGCGCCACCGGAAAGCCGATCTCGAGGTCGAGATCCTGCATGTCCATGTTGCGGTACACCGCATACGGCATCGCCGCGGGTTGCTCGCCCATCTGGCCCAGGTACTGCATGACCGCCTCGAAGGCGTCGCCGAACACGCCGGGCATGTCCTGAACCGCAGCCCGGGTGCGGATCGACAGCGTCGGTTGCGCGGTCCGATCCTCGAAAGTGACTTCCATAAACTCCTCCTTCGTCACGGTGCGGACCGGTGCCACCCCCAGGCCACCGCCGCGGCTCCGACCGACGCCGCCCAGGCCAGGGCGGCGAACAGAAGATGAAAGGCGACCACCGCCGCCGAGGACACCTCGGTGAAGACGTGCACCGCGCCGAGGGCGACGTTGACGGTGAAGGCGCCGGCGGCGGCGGCGAGGAGCCACCGCTCCGCCCGCGCCGTCCTCCAGGCGCGCCACGCCAGCCACACCAGGTAGAGGAACCCCAACCCGGCGACGACGCGGTGCGTGTAGTGGAGCACGACATAGCGGTTGGCAAACTCGGGGACGAGGCCGTCCTGCATCACCGGCCACCCCGCAAAGTAGAGGTTGTGCACCGTCGAGCCGAGCAGCAGGACCCCGTAGGCGGTGGCGGCTCCGGTAACGAGTGCCCATCGCCACCCGATTCCCGCCCGCGACGCCGGGCCCTCCCGGCAGCCGATCACCACCAGCACCAAGAGGCCGATGATCGCCATCGACACCGTGAGGTGGATCGAGACCAGGTCGCGATCGAGACCGCCCTTGACGATCGCCCGGCCCAGCCAGGCCTGGAGGCCCACCACGAAGATCGCCGCCACCGCCGGCCCCAGCGCCCGGGGGTTGCGGGGCCGGGCCCGCCACGCCGCCACCGCAGTCGCCACGATGAGCAGGCCCACGATCGCCGCCACCCAGCGGTGGGTCCACTCGACGATCATGTGGTACTCGAGGCGGGGGAGCAGCCCTCCGAGCAGCCCGTTCTCGCAGAGCGGCCAGCGGTCCTTGCATCCGTACCCGCTGCCGCTGCCCCGGGTGTACCCCCCGAGCATCACCAGGAAGATCGTGGTGGCGAGCGACCACCGGGCGAGGGCTCGCACCAACGGATCCCGGGTCGGTCGCATCACTCTGAGGGTAGGAGCGCCCTTTGGTCCACCCGCCATCCCCGGCGCGATAGGTCCGTCCGGCCCATACCGCCGCGGCCCGCCCGGGGTGATCCTGTAGCCACGAGTTACACGATCCCGGGACGGGGCTGATGATCGAGTTGCGGTTTCACGGCCGCGGCGGCCAAGGCGCGGTGGTCGCCTCCAAGACGCTGGCCCAGGCCGCCTTCCGCACCGGCCGCTACGTCCAGAGCTATCCCGATTACGGGGTGGAGCGCCGCGGCGCCCCGGTGGTGGCCTTCGCCCGCATCGCCGAGGAGGGTGACGACACCTTCGTGCGCCAGGACATCCGCGAGCCCGACCACCTCCTGATCCTCGACGCCACCCTGCTCGCCACCGCCGCCCCGCTCGCCGGTTTGCGTCCCGGGGGATGGGTGGTGGTGAACTCCCCCGATCCACCGGACCGCCTCGGCATCGACTCGATCTTCCGCGTCGCCACCGTCGATGCGTCCCGCATCGCTCTGGACCACGGACTGGGGAGTGCGGCGCAGCCGGTGGTGAACACCGCGATCCTCGGCGCCTTCGTGCGCGCCACCGGGATCGTGACCTTGGAGGATCTGCTGGCGGCGATCGAGCACGAGGTTCCGGTCAAGGGTGCCGAGAACCGCGCCGCAGCCCAGGAGGCCTACGACCACGTGGTGCTGGGGGTGGCGGTATGAGCCCGCTGGATCACGTCGACGACTACCCCGAGATCCCGATCTCGCTCGCCTCGACCCGGACCGGTCTGAAGACCGGGGCATGGCGGAGTGTCCGGCCCGTCGCGGCCGCCCGCACTGCGCCGTGCGCCGCCGCTTGCCCGGCAGGGGTCGGCATCCCCGCCTATCTGGATCTGGTGAGGACCGGCCGCCTCGACGCGGCCTTTGCCGCCTTCACCGCGCGCAACCCCTTCCCGCGCATCACCGGACGGGTGTGCCCCCACCTCTGTGAGGCGGCCTGCAACCTGACGCCGGCGTCGGGTGACGCTCCCGTGTCGATCCGCTCCGTGGAGCGTTGGCTGGGCGACGCCACCGCCGACCTCCCCCATGCCCGCCCCCACCACAAGACCGGCCATCGGGTGGCGGTGGTCGGCTCGGGCCCGGCCGGACTCGCGGCGGCGTACTACCTGGCGCGCACCGGGCACCGGGTCACCGTGTTCGAGCGGAGCGACCAGCCGGGCGGGATGTTGCGCCACGCCATCCCCGACTACCGCCTTCCCGCCGCGGTGGTCGATCACGAGATCGATCGCCTGCGTGCCATGGGGATCGAGTTCCGCACCGGGGTCGAGATGGGACACGACTACCTCCTCGACGAACTCGCCGCGGATCACTCTGCGGTGTTCCTCGCCACGGGTGCCTGCATCGAGCGTCCGGTCGGTATCCCGGGTGAGGAGCTCATGACGCCCGGCCTGGAGTTCCTCGATGGGGTGAGCCGCGGTCATGCCGAGTTGCCCGCCGGGCGCTGTGCCGTCATCGGAGGCGGCAACACCGCGATGGACGTGGCCCGGGTGCTGCGCCGCCTCGGGGTCGACGTCACGGTGCTGTACCGGCGCACCGCCGAGGAGATGCCGGCGATCTACGAGGAGTACCAGCGCGCCCGCGGCGACGGTGTCGTCTTCGAATGGCTGGTCGTGCCCCGCCGCGTGGAGCGCGCCGAGGGCGGCCTGGCCGTCACCGTCGAGGAGATGCGCCTCGGTCCGATCGATGCCTCGGGCCGCCGTAGCCCCGAGCCCACCGGCGAGACCCGCCGCCTCGTCTTCGACGCCGTGTTCGCGGCGGTGGGAGAACTCGCCGACCTGGGGCCGATCCCGGATCGCCTCAAGGATGACTCCGGCTGGCTGGCGGTCGGCGCCTCCGGCATGACCGCCGATCGCCGGGTGCATGCCGGGGGCGACCTGGTCACCGGCCCGGCCACGGTGGTGGACGCCATCGCCGCGGGGCGCGCCGCCGCCCGCGCCATCGACCTCCGGCTCGGGTTCGGCGGACGCTGGCCCGAGGAGCCGCCGGCCGAGGTGGTCACGCCCGCCGAGGTGAATCCGGCGCACCGGGTACGCAACCCGCGCATCGTCGAGGCGGAGTCCGGTTCGTCCGACCCCCTGGGCGAGGAGACCCTGACCATCGCCGCGGCGGCGGCCCTCGCCGAGATCGAGCGCTGCCTGTCGTGCGGCCACTGCAACGAGTGCGGCACCTGCTTCGTGTTCTGCCCCGACGGCGCGATCCGCTGGGAGTCGGGTGCGCCGGATATCGACCTGGAGTACTGCAAGGGGTGTGGGATCTGCGTCGTCGAGTGCCCGGGTCGGGCACTGATCCTGGTCAACGAAAGGGACTTCTCCAATGCCTGAGCGGCTGCTCCTCACCGGCAACCACGCCGCCGCCTATGGGGCGATGCTGTCGCGCGCCGAGGTGATCTCGGCCTATCCGATCACGCCGCAGACGATGATCGTGGAACTGCTCTCCGAGCTCACCGCATCGGGGAAGCTCGACGCCACCTTCATCACCGTGGAGTCCGAGCACTCGGCGATGGCGGCCTGCGTCGGGGCCTCCGCGGCGGGCTCGCGCACCTACACCGCCACCAGCGGCCAGGGCCTGGCGCTGATGCACGAGATGCTGCACTGGGCGGTGGGGGCCCGCCTCCCCGTCGTCCTCACCAACGTCAGTCGCGCCATGGCTCCAGGCTGGTCGATCTGGAGCGACCAGACCGACATCCTCTCCCAGCGCGACATCGGCTGGATGATGCTCTTCGCCGAGTCGGTGCAGGAGGCCCAGGACTTCGTCATCTGGTCCTACAAGGTGGCGGAGCAGGTGTACCTCCCGGCGATGGTGGGGATGGACGCCTTCATCCTCTCCCACACCGCCGAACCCCTGATCGTCCACGACCAGTCCGCGGTGGATGCGTATCTGCCGAAGTTCCAGCCGATCTACGACCTCGATCCCGCCGAGCCGCGCGCCTACGGCGGCCTGGTGAACCGGGATCACTACTTCGAACTCCGCTACAAGATCTTCGAGGCGATGGAGCGAGCCGGCCGCCTGCTTGTCGAGGCGGGGGAGGAGTTCGGCGAGACCCTGGGCCGCCGCTACACGCCGCTCGAGGAGTACCTGCTCGACGATGCCGACTACGTGATCGTCTCGGCGGGGGCCCTCACCTCCAACGTCCGCCAGGCGGTGCGCGAGGCGCGCCGCAACGGGATCAAGGTCGGCCTGCTGCGCCTGGTCGCCTTCCGTCCCTTCCCCTTCGCCGCGATGCGCCGCGTCCTGGCGGGACGCAAGAAGGTGGCAGTGCTGGACCGCAACATGGGTCCGGGCCATTCCGGGATCTTCGCCGCCGAGATCCGCTCGGCGATGTACGGCATGCCCGATGCCCCTCCCATCTTCGGGTACGTGGTCGGGTTGGGGGGCCGCGACGTCCGCGTCGACACCGTCGCCGATGTCCTCTACGACCTCATCACCCGCGAGGAGCCCGAACTCGCCCTGTTCGTCGGGGTGAAAGGGCTTGCCATTGGCCCGGTCCGGACCCACCTGGAGGTGCGGCGATGAGGTGGGCGATCCCCGAGTTGGAGTTGATGGACACCGGCACCCTGGGTTGCCAGGGATGCGGCGGGGCGCTCTCGATGCGCCTCGTCCTCAAGGAGGTGGGCGACGACGCCATCGCGGTGGTGCCCGCCTGCTGCTGGTCGATCATCGACGGCCCCTGGCCGTTGCACGCCCTGAAGATCCCGGTGTTCCACACCGCCTTCGAGACCGCGGCGGTGGTCGCCGCCGGCATCAAGGCGGCCAAGGTGCGCCAGGGGCGCGACACCACGGTGATCGCCTGGGCGGGCGACGGCGGCACCTTCGACATCGGCCTGCAGGCCCTCTCGGGAGCCGCGGAGCGCAACGAGGACATCATCTACGTCTGTTACGACAACGAGGCGTACATGAACACCGGGATCCAGCGCTCCTCGTCGACTCCGCTCGGGACCTGGACCACGACCACTCCCGACGAGAACCCCGAGCCGCACCCCAAGAAGGACATCATGGGGATCCTCGCCGCGCACCGCATCCCCTATGCCGCCACCGCCACCGGCGCCCACCCCGAGGATCTGGCGCGCAAGGTGCGCACCGCGCTGGCCGCCAAGGGCGGGATGCGCTTCCTCCACATCCTCTCCACGTGCCCTCCGGGCTGGAAGCTCCCCGCGGAGCAGTCGATCGAAGTGATGCGGCGCGCCGTGGACAGCAAGGTGTTCCCGCTCTTCGAGGTACGCGACGGCCGCCGCTACACCATCACTCATTGGCCCGAGCGGGAGACCACGATCACGGAGTACATGGCGCTGCAGGGCCGCTTCGCTCCGGTGCGCCACGATCCCGCCGTGCTGGCGCGGGTGCAGCGCGACGTCGACGAGCGCTGGGCCTGGCTGGTGGAACAGCACGAGCGCTCGCTCGACACAGCCGCGGTCTAGGTCAGGGCGGCGACGTCGCCGCGATAGAGTCCCTGCCCATGCGCTTCGCCCTCCAGGCCGGTGGCGGCACCTACGAGGAGATCCTGTCGTGGGCCCGTTTCGCCGAGAGCCGCGGCTTCGAGGCGTTCGCCATCCCCGACCACTACCTGCGCGGCGGGAGCGGGGGAGCCGCCCTCGATGCCCTGGTGACCATGGGTGGCCTGGCGCGCGACACCAAGACCATCGAACTGGTGATACTGGTGAGCCCGGTGACGTGGCGGCACCCCGCGGTGCTCGCCAAGACCGCGGCGACGCTGGCCGACATGTCCGGGGGCCGCTTCACGCTCGGCGTCGGCACCGGATGGCTCGAGAGCGAGCACCGGCTGTTCGGGCTCGACTTCCCCGAGCGCGCGGTGCGCTTCGACATGATGGAGGAGGCGCTCGCCTACCTCAGATCCGCCTACGCCGAGCCGCCGGTCGACTTCGTCGGCAAGCACTACCGCTTCGAGGGCTTCGACATGCAGCCCCGGCCCGACCTGCGGATCGTGGTGGGTGGAACCGGGACCCGGCGCACCCCGGAGTTGGCGGGACGCTACGCCGACGAACTCAACGCCTATCCGGCCCCACCCGAGGTCTTCGCCGCCAAGGTGGCGCGGGCCCGGGCGGCGGCCGCCGCCGCCGGACGCGATCCGGGGAGTCTCACCATCTCCTCCGCCGGCTTCTTCATCGCCGCCGACACCGAGTCCGGGTATCGGGAGCGCCTGGCGGCCCACGCCGCCCGCACCGGATCCAAGGTGGAGGACCTGGAGGAGGCGATGCGGGTGCGCAACTCGCCCCACGGCACCTGGGACCAGGTCCGGGCCACGCTCGGGGCGATGGAGCGGGCCGGGATGAGCCGCTTCTTCATCCAGACCTTCACCGACGATCCCGGCGCCGTCGACGAGGTGATGGAGAAGTTGGGCTAGGGAGCTGCGAGCTGCCGGCTACGAGCTACCAGCTACCAGCTGCCCGTCGCCCGACTGGTGACTGGTGACTGGTGACTGGTGACTGGTGACTGGAGACTTCTTTGGCCCTCAACTTCTGCTCCGGGGCACCGATACATCTTCCAGGTTCGGACGCTCGCACAACGTCCCGACTCCACCGGTACGACGGGCACTCCCTTCCCACTCCTCCCGGCGGGCGAACGAACCGAGAGAGACGATCCCCCCGTGACCCGGGGGGATCGTCAATTTGGGGTCGGCCGAGGCGTAGCCTCCAGGAATCTGAGTCGGGAGGGAACCATGTCGTCACGCAACCGTTGGCTCGTCGTGCTCCTCCTGGGGGTGGTCGTCGCCGGCGCCTGCGGTGACGACGACGCGGCCACCACGACGGTCGCCACGACAGGCACCACCACGGCAGCGACCACCGCTCCGCCGGCGCCGACCGAACTTCGTTTCACCTTCGAGGGTGTCACCGGGGTGCAGGACAAGATCCTCGTGGCCACGGTGTTCCTGACGGGCGACCAGTCGGTCGCAGGCACGGTGTGCGTCCCGGTGACCGCGGACCCCTTCTCTGGCTCGGGTGTGGTGGCGACCGCAGCCCCCGACAATCCCTGTTCCTACGACGCCCCCTACGGGGTGCTCCTCACCGCCGAAGGCGCCTACAGCTACGTCATCGCCGCCTTCACGCCCGGCACCCAGACTGCGAGTGCCTGCGCCAGCGGTGAGGTGACCGTCGCCGGTCCCTCTGAGGTCGTGATCGCCGCCGCCGATCTCAGGGCGGCGAACTGCACTTCCTGATCCGGCGTTCAAGAAACGCGGAGGGGGCGCCTGCCGGGGCGCCCCCTCCTGCATCGTCACGGGTTCGAGTTACTCACCGCCCGGGTTGAGGTGCACCTCGACAGGCGTGTACCCGGCTCCCGTCGTGTCCAGCCCGTCCTCGTCCAGAGATGCCACCGCCGCCGCGGCCAGGTCGGTGCGGTAGGCGCCGCCCGGGGGCGCCGTGGCGATCACACCCTGATGTCAGATGTCAGATGTCAGATCTCAGCCATACCCCCCACCGACGAGGCTGCGCCTCGTCGACTCCCCCACAAGGGGGAAGTGATTGTCGTCCGGCACCCGGTACCCGGCCCCCGGCGCGCACTAGTCCTCACCTTTTTCGGTCGGGCGGCCGAAAAGCAGTAAACCTGTCCCCTCCCTCCAGCGAGTAACCCAGCGAGATGACCATGCAACCCGTTAGGCGACGCCAGATGGTTGAGAGGACAACGGAGGTGGCCCCAAACCTCCGCTCGATCCGCGCCGTGCCCGATTTCGAGTCCTTCTATCGGAGCGAGTATCGCGCCGTGGTCGGCCTGGCATATGCCCTTTCGGGCAGCCGCCTCGCCGCCGAGGACATCGCTCAGGACGCCTTTCTCGCTGCCCACCGGCAGTGGGAGCGAGTGGCGTTCTACGAGCAGCCGGAATCGTGGGTACGGCGGGTGGTGTCCAATCTGGCGGTGTCGGCCTTCCGCACCAAGGTGCGGGAAGCGGGTGCCCTCGCACGGCTCAAGCCGCGCGAGGAGTACCTGCCGGCGCTGCAGGCCGAGGACGCCGACTTCTGGAAGGCGGTCCGCAACCTGCCAAACCGGCAGGCCCAGGTGATCGCGCTGCACTACCTCGAGGACCGGTCGATCGCCGAGATCGCCCGGGTCCTGGGGTGCTCGCAGAACACGGTCAAGGTCCATCTCCACAAGGGGCGAGATCGACTCGCCCGTCGGTTGGATGAGAGGTGGGAGGTCCGCCAATGAGTCTCGATACGCGCGCCAATCATGCGGTCCGCAGTCTCCAGGAGAGCGTGGGACGGGCCACTCCGCCGGCGCTGCCGTCGGTGACCCGGCGTCACCGCGCCTCCCTCGTCGCCGGTCTGGTCGGAGCACTGGCGATCGCCTTCGGCTCGATCGCCCTCGCCGCCATGTTGCCGGATGGGTCGGCCGACGACGTCGCCACCGTCACCTCCCTGGTCGCCGATCCCGAGATCCCCAGCGGGGAGCTCGTGGTGCTTCCGGAGGGCGGCGGCGAGGTGCTGGAGGGGATCCATCAGAACATCGACACCTCAACCGCGCCCGAGCCGTACACGCAGTTCTACGGCGTGGCCGAGCCCGGGACCGTCGTCACCGCGTATTCGCCCTACGGCGCCGCCGACCTCGAGGTGGGTGAGTCGGGCGAGTTCAGCCTGAAGCTCTTCTTCGACGGCGCCCCGACCGGGGTCACCTTCCCGGTGACTCTGACCGTGGGCGACACGGAGTACGACTTCGAGTTCACCTGGCTCTGGGATCCGCAGAACATCGAGATCTCCGCACATCAGGGCTACGGGCAGAGCGATGCGCCCAGCCCGTTCGAGAAGTTCTACGGCTCGGCTCCCCCGCGGACCCAGGTCACGATCACGTCCGCCTACGGCGGCGCCGAGACCGAGGCCGGCGACAGCGGCGAGTGGTACACCAAGGTGTGGTTCGAGGGCGCCCCCGTGGGCGAGGCCTTCCCCATCACCGTCACCGTCGGTGATCAGTCCTTCGACTTCACCTTCCTGTGGCTGTACGACAGCACGGTCGAGGTGTCGGTGACCCAGCAGGGCACGACCTCGGATTCGGCTAGCCCGTACACCCGGTTCGTGGGCACCGCGCCCGCCGGCACCACGCTGGTGGCGACGAGCGCCTACGGCTCCGCCGACCTCGTGGTGGGCGAGTCGGGCGAGTTCAGCTTCAAGGTGTGGTTCACCAACCCGCCCTCCGGCGTGAAGTTCCCGATCACCTTCAAGGTCGACGGCGAGACCTACGGCACGTACTACTTCAAGTGGTTCGAGTCCGGCCCGGTCGCCCTGACCATCGATCAGTACAACACCGAGTCGTGGGACGCCTACCCGTGGGTCAAGTTCTACGGGACCGCTCCCGCCGGGACCCACGTCATCGCCATCAGCGAGTACGGGTCCGCAGACGTCGAGGTCGGCAGCGACGGGTCGCTGTACCTGAAGCTGTGGTTCTCGACCCTGCCCCCAGCCGGCGAAACGTTCCCGGTCACGGTGAAGGTGAACGGCGCCTTCTACAAGACCTACCAGTTCACCTCGTGGTTCGACGGTGCGGCCGACATCACGGTCACCCAGTACAACACCGAGTCGGATGCGTCCGACCCGTGGGTGAAGTTCTACGGCAACGCCCCCGTGGGCACCGAGATCCGGGTGATCAGCCCCTACGGGTCGTGGTTGTGGAACACCGAGAGCACCTCGTGGAACAGCGGCCACCTGTTCTTCGAGCCACTGCCCCCGGCCGGCGAGACCTTCCAGATCACGGTCAAGGTGAATGGCGAGTACTGGAACACCTACAACTTCACCTCGTACTACGAGGCGACGGCGATCACGGTGAGCCACTCCTACTTCACCAGCGACCTGGCCGAGCCGTTCGACGACCTGGGGGGCACCGCCCCGGCCGGTTCGACGGTGAAGATCATCAGCGAGTACGGCACCTCCGAGTTCACGGTCGGTGAAGGTGGAACCTGGGAGAAGCGGCAGTACTTCACCGGTGCTCCGTACAACACCCAGTTCCCCGTCACGGTGAAGGTGAACGGCGAGGTGCAGCTGCAGTACTACTTCACGGTGCTTCCTCCCGCCTGAGTCTCCACTCGGATCGGACAGCACGG
>DNGH01000087.1 GCA_003486285.1 Actinomycetota bacterium | reverse complement strand
CGGTCGGCGTGACCCGAAGCCTTGACGTTGTACCAAGCCTCGGTGACGACTCCTGATCCGTCGATGACGAACGTGGAGCGGATGATCCCCAGGTACTCGCGGCCGAAGTTCTTCTTGGTCCCCCAAGCCCCGTACGCGGCGGCCACGGCGTGATCGGTGTCGGCCAGCAGCGGAAACGGAAGCCGGTACTCCTGGCGGAAGCGGGCGAGTTTGTCGGGAGCGTCGGGGCTGATCCCGACGACCGCAAATCCGGCGGCGATGAAGCGGTCGTAGTCATCACGCAGGTCGCACGCCTGGGTGGTGCATCCCGGGGTGAAGGCCTTGGGATAGAAGTAGACGACCAGACTGCGTCCCTTGAAGTCGCCGAGGCCCACCTTCGAGCCGTCGTCGGAGGTGAGGTCGAAGGCGGGGGCGCGGTCTCCGATGGCGATGGTCACGGTGACTCCTTGGTGCCGGGTGACCAGGGTGGCACGCTGTCGATCCGGGTCAAGTGGCGGCCCGGACCCGCAACTGCCCGCACGCCGCGTCGATCTCCGTGCCGCGGGTGTCACGGAGGGTGCAGGTGGCTCCGTGGCGGTTGACCTCGTCGACGAAGCGGCGGGTCCGCTCCGGGCTGGGCCGCTGCTGGGGCGCCAGCGGGGTCGGATTCATCGGGATCACGTTGACGTGGGCTCCCAGTTCCAGGGCGATGGCCGCCAGGGAGCGGGCCTGGTCGGCGCTGTCGTTCACATCCGCCATCAGGGTCCACTCCAGGGTCACCCGGCGCCCGTGGCCCCGCTGGAAGCGCTGCGCCGCCGCCAGCAGGTCGTCGATCGGGTAGCGCCGGTTCTGCGGCACCAGCTGCTCGCGGAGGTGGTCGTCGGCGGCGTGGAGGCTGAGCGCCAGGGTGACCGGCCACGGCTCCGCGGCGAGCCGGTCGATGCCGGGGGTGATGCCCACGGTGGAGACGGTGATCGAGCGCCCCGACATCCCTGCCACCTCGATCATGCGCCGGATCGCCTCGCGCACACTGTCATAGTTGGCAAGCGGCTCTCCCATCCCCATGAAGACGACGTTGCCGACCCGCGCCGGCGAGTCCGGCATCGGGTGCGCCCGCAGATGGGCGTTGGCGTAGGCCACCTGGGCGAAGATCTCGCCGGGAGCGAGATGCCGCTCGAAGCCGAATTGACCCGTGGCGCAGAAGGTGCAGCGCATGGCGCAGCCGGCCTGGCTGCTGATGCACAGCGTGGTGCGGCGGGGATATCCCATCAGCACCGCCTCGACCGCGGCGCCGTCGGGCGCCCGGAACAGCCACTTCACGGTCCGGCCCCCGTCGCCGGTCTGCTGGGCCTCGACCTGCATCGGCCAGAGCCGGCCGGCGAGTTCGGCGCGCAGGCTCTTGGGCAGGTTGGTCATCTCCGCGGTGGTGAGCACCGGGTGGCGGTACAGCCACTGGCGCAGCTGCTCGACCCGGTAGCGCGGCTGGTCGGGGAGCAGCTCCTCCAGGGCCTCGGGCGCGACCAGATACGGCACGATCAGACCAGGCTGCGAGCCTGATCGATCCACTCCCGAGCCCGGGACTCCGGCACCCCGGCGAGGCCGGCGATTCGGTCGGCTTCCAGGGCGGCGAGCTCATCGAACCGCGAGATGCCCGCGGCGGCGAGGCGTGCCTTGAACACCGGACCGATCCCGCGGATGGCGGCCAGGTCGTCGGCGTCGGACCGGGGCGCCACCACAGGTGGGGTCACCCGGAAGGTCGGCGGCGGCTGTGGAGCCGCCACCTGTGGCTTGAGGATACGGTCCCGCAGCATCCAGACGATGGCGGCGACTCCCGCTCCCACCCCGAACACGATCCCGCTGATCCTGGTGACGCGTTTCATGGCCCCAGGCTACCCGCTACCCGCTACCAGCTTCCCGCAAGATCGCGTATGAGGCACCTGTGGACTCTGGCGGGCGACGGGTAGCGGGCGACGGGTAGCGGGGCGGCCCTAGCCGCCCCGCGCTGTGGCCGTGCTCACTCTCGGATCTGCTGCGGCGCGGCGGGTTCCCTCGGGGTCGATGGCGATGATCGACACCGGGCCCCATCCCTGGGGCAGGTCGGGGCGGGTGGTCACCTGGTGGCCGCGGTCCCGCAGCCCGGTCACGACCTGCTCCGCGATGCGGGCCTCGACGGCCAGTGCCGAGGCGCTGCCATCGACGACGTCGACGTGCCAGCGGGGCTGGGCCTGGGCGGTGCCGGGATCCAAACCGCAGAGCAGGAGCAGCGCCGCGACCTGGAGGAGGTACTGGGGCTGCTGGTGGCCGCCGCGGGTGCCGAGGACCAGGGCGACCCTCCCCTCCCGGGTCCAGAGGCTCGGCGACAGGGTGTGCAGTGGCCGCTTGCCCGGGGCGGCCTCGTTGGGATGACCTTGGGACAGGCTGAACCCGGCGCCGCGGTTGTGCAGGAACACGCCGGTGGTGCCTGCGGAGATGCCGCTGCCGATCCCGGCAAAGTTGGACTGGATGCACGACACCGCCATCCCGGTGGCATCCACGGCGCAGAAGTACGCGGTGCCACCCGGTGCGGCTGCCTGATGGGGCCAGCGGGCGATGCGGTCCGGGGCGATGAGCTGCAGGCGGGGGAGCAGGCGCTCGGGGTCGAGAAGCTGCGATGCATCCATCGGGGCGAAGCGGGCATCGGCGATCAGGTCGTCGCGCTCCCAGGCGACGGCGCGGTACGCCTCGATCACCGCATGGTGGAAACCGGGATCCTCAGGATCGCGCGGAGGGTCGAGGTGCTCGAGCAGCATCGCCGCCGCGATCGTCAGGTAGCCCTGGCTGTTCGGAGGAACCGTCCAGGCATCGAGACCGAGGACCCGGGCTCCCGCCGGTTCCACCCAGTCGGGTTGGTCGCCCGCGAGGTCGGCGGTGGTGAGGACCCCTCCCGTGGCGGCTGCGATCTGTGCGGCGACCTCGCCCTCGTAGAAGGCGCCGCGCCCGGAATCCCGGATCGCCTCGAGCGTCGCCGCCAGGTCGGGGCGTCGCAGCGTCGTCCCCATCGCCGGCGGCTCGCCCGCGGGATACAGCGCGGCGGCGGAGGGCTGGCCCTGCACCAGCGGCGCGATGACCTTCAGGTCGTTGGCGAACTCCTTGGAGACCGGGAACCCTTCGCGACCGAGATCGATCGCCGCCTCGAGGTGCCGGGAGCCGAGGGGACTGGTGCCGTGCTTGGCGGCGAGTGCCACCCAGCCATCGACACAACCCGGCACGGTGATCGTCTCCGGGGCGCGGTAGGGCATGGTCGTGTGGCCGGCGGCACGCAGAGTGGCGGCGTCGAGCCCGGAGCCGCCGCGTCCCGACGCGTTGAGCACCTCGGGGCGATCCCATCCCGGACGGTGCACCAGGGCGAACAGGTCGCCCCCGATCCCACAAGTCGTGGGCAGGACCATCCCCAGCACCGCATCGGCCGCGATCACCGCATCGGCGGCATTCCCCCCCGACCTCATCACCGCCAGCGCCGCCTCCGTGGCCAGATGGTGCGGAGTGACGGCAACCGGACCAGTGCCGGTGTGGGTGGAGACGTTCATGAGGGCACGCTATCGCAGTCGAGTTCAGAGTTCAGAGTTCAGAGTTCAGAGTTCAGAGTTCGGCTCTAGACCCTTGAGTCTGACTCTGAACGCTCGACTCTCAACTCTCAACTCTTGACTTTCAACTTCCTCAGTCCTGCCGCGAGATTCTCCGATTCAACGCATCCAGCACCGCACGCACCGTCGCCTCGGAGTCGTCGCCCTGACTGATGGCGGAGCCCACGGCGACTTCTTCGCCGCGCTCGCCGGTGGAGACGACCACCACGACGAGGATCGTGCGCATCCCGATCACGGGCGCCCCGACCGAGTCCAGGGCGAAGACGTCGCCGGGGAGCAGCGACTCCACGGCGCGCACCGCAGCCTCGCCGACGAGTCGCATCCGGGCCGAACCCGCCGCCGGACCGGTGGCGGTTCCTACGTAGTCCTCGCCGTGCCAGGCCAGGGTCACCGCAACGGTGGTGCGGGTGCCCTCGGGGATCTCGTGGACTCCCTTGATGGCAGGGCGGTCGTCCCCGACGGCGAGCCGGTCGGCTCCGATCTGGACCACCGAGATGGTGCGGCGGTCGATGGTGAGCCCGAATCGAGCCAGGGCGAGGGTCTGCACGTCGCGCACGACCTGTTTGGGGGCCTTTTCGGGGGCGGCGAGGACGTGGACCTCACGGATCTCGTCGCGGTGGGCCGCGATGCGGACCGCATTGACGGATGGCAGCCTCGCCAGAGTCTCTTCGATTTCCTGGATGTCCACGATCCGACTCCCCGAGGCCGCTCCACGGCGCCAGCACCCCGCCACGAAGCGTAGTCACGCCGGATACCGATGGTCATGGAGGGGTGGCGCCTCGCGAAAAGCCTTGGTACCAGTCCACGCGCGGGCTATCGTTGCTTTGGGCGGACGTCTCCCTGCGTGTAGTAGGGGCGTCCGCTTTGGCGTGTCCGGACTAGTCCGGACGGGTAGCGAAGAGGGGTCACCGCGGCCCCCGCCTGACTAGTGAAGGCGGGTACCGAACATGCCGAATCCAGGCATGGGCGACCCCAGGGGTTGTCCGGGTCACCGTACGGCTAGCCCTCGAAAGAGAGCGAAGCGGATATATGCCGGCATCCGACTAGAGACGATGCCGAGCTCCCAGAAGGGAAGCGGTAGGTGACATGTGGCAGACCGTGGGAATGCGAGTCAGTGGGACCTGCCGACTCAAGTGAGCTGGCGGGTCGGATAGTTAGTTAGCGACCCGGGCAACCCCAGCTACCAACACCATGAAACCCAACCAACACCGCGGAGCGTTTCTGGCCGGCACCCTGGCGGTGCTCGGCGCGGCGACGTTGGTCGTCCTGTTCTTGGTTCAGGAGTTGCCCCAACCGGTCTGGGTCTGGGTGGCCTTTGCGGCCGCTTTCGTCAGCCTCGAGTTCTTCTCGGTGGAGGTGAGCGACCGCCTTTATGTGTCAGGTTCGATCATGGCCGCCTTTACGGCGGCGGTCGTCTTCGGCCGGAACAGTGCGGCCCTTGCAGTTGGGATCATGGCGGCGCTCGCTGCACTCCACCCCGATGACCTGCGGCAGCGGTCCTGGCGGCGGCCGGCGGTCAACTTCGGCCAGCTGGTGCTCTCCGCCACCGCCGGGATCCTGGTGTTCCTTCCCTTCCTCCCCACCGCTGCCGTCACCGCCGATGATCTCCCGCTCCTCGCCGTGGGTGCGGCGTTGGCGGCCGCCGTCTACGACTGGGTCAACTTCCGCCTGGTGCGGTTCATCGTCCGCCGCCTGTATCCCGAGCGCACCCTG
>DNGH01000146.1 GCA_003486285.1 Actinomycetota bacterium | reverse complement strand
TTTGCCGAGGTGGGCTACGACGCGGTTGCGATCGACTACTTCGGCCGCACCGCCGGGGTGGGGGTGCGGGATGAGACCTTCGACTACATGCCGCACGTGAAGCTCACCACCCATGACGGGGTCAGGGCCGACGCCGCGGCGGCGGCGACCCATCTGCGCTCACTGGCGGACGTCGCGGTGTTCACCGTCGGGTTCTGTTTCGGGGGCAGCAATTCGTGGCACCAGGCGGCCAACGGCCTGGGACTGGCCGGGGCTATCGGGTTCTACGGGCATCCCGACCGGGTGTTCCCCGAGGGTTCCACCCCCCTGGTGCAACGGGTGGGAGAGATGACGTGCCCGATCCTGGGTCTGATGGGTGGCGACGACGCCGGGATCCCGGTCGAGCTGGTCGACCGGTTCCGCGAGGCGCTCGCCGGGGCGGGCGTGGAGCACGAGCTGGTCGTCTACCCCGGCGCCCCGCACTCCTTCTTCGACCGCAAGTACGAGCAGTTCGCCGCCGAGTCGGCCGACGCCTGGGGGCGGGTGCTCGGGTTCATCGCAAGCCACAAGTAGACGCCCACTCCGACTTCGCCAGCCACTTCGAACCTGCCACCATGATGCCTTCGTGGAGGACGCGATGACACAGCCCATCACGATGGTCGTGGAGATTCCCCGGGGCAGCCGGAACAAGTACGAGACGGATCATGAGACCGGCGAGATCTTCCTCGACCGGACGCTCTTCACCTCCACCCAGTACCCGGCCGACTACGGGTTCATCCCCGACACCCTGGCCGAGGACGGCGATCCCCTCGACATCATGGTGCTGCTGACGGAGCCGACGTTCCCGGGCTGCCGGGTACGGGTGCGGCCCATCGGGGTCTTCCTGATGGAGGACCAGGGCCATGCCGATCACAAGGTGATCGCGGTGCCGTGGGGCGACCCCCGCTGGGAGGCGACCCGGGACATCGAGGACCTCCCCGAGCACATGCGCCTGGAGATGGAGCACTTCTTCGCGGTCTATAAGCAACTCGAGAAGAAGAAGACCGCGGTGATCGGCTGGAAGCCTGCAGCGGAGGCGACGACCGTGATCGCGGCGGCGTTGGCCCGGTACTCGCCCGGCTGATGCACTCGCGCATGTCCTCGTTCAAGACGCGGCTGTTGGGCCACCCCCTGGCCCGCCAGCAGGAGCAGCTTCAGTTGCTCCCGAAGCGCCTCGCCCTTCCCGTGTTCGCGTCGGACGCCCTCTCCTCGGTGGCCTATGCCACCGAGGAGGCGATGCTGGTGCTGGCGCTGGCGGGTGCCGCCGCCTTCCGTCTGGTGACCCCGGTGTCCCTCGCCGTCGCCACGCTGCTGGCGGTGGTCGTCATCTCCTACCGGCAGACCATCCGCGCCTACCCGCAGGGGGGAGGGGCCTTCTCCGTGGCCACCGACAACTTCGGGATCCGGGCCGGGGCGGTGGCGGCGTCTTCCCTGATGGTCGACTACGTACTCACCGTGGCCGTGTCGGTCTCGGCGGGAGTGGCCGCCATCACATCCGCGTTACCGGGACTTCTCGAGTGGCGGGTGCTGCTGGCCCTGTTCTTCGTCCTGGTCCTGACCCTGGCGAACCTGCGCGGGGTCAAAGAGGCGTCGAGGGTGTTCGCTGTTCCCACCTACCTTTTCATCGGCACGGTGGGTGTCATGCTCACGACGGGATTCGCCCGGTGCGTCCTCGATGAGTGTCCGACGGCGGTGTCGGCGGACCTGGACCTGGTTCCGGTGAGCTCGCTGACGCTCTTCCTGGTGCTGCGGTCCTTCGCTTCCGGAGCGAGCGCACTCACCGGGGTCGAGGCCGTTGCCAATGGAGTGCAGGCCTTCCGGGAGCCGAAGGCCCACAACGCCTCGGCGACCCTGGCGATGATGGGCTCGGTAGCCATCGCGCTGTTCCTCGGGATCTCGACGCTGGCGCGGCTGACCGGGGTCCGGATCTCGCACGAGACGGTCGACCTCTACGGCACGGTTCTCTCCCAAGTGGGCCGGGCCACCTTTGGCGGGGGCATCGGCTTCTGGATGCTGCAGGTGTTCACCGCGGCGATCCTGATCCTGGCGGCCAACACCGCCTACCAGGGCTTCCCCCTGCTGTCGGCCATCCTGGCCGACCACCGCCTCCTGCCCCGTCAGTTCCGCAATCGCGGCGACCGCCTGGTGTTCTCCAACGGGGTCGTCGTCCTGGCATTGGTCGCCGGCCTGCTGATCGCGATCTTCGGCGCCGAGGTGACACGGCTGATCCAGTTGTACGTCGTCGGTGTTTTCACCTCGTTCACGATCAGTCAGGCGGGCATGATCCGGCACTGGTGGCGTTCGCGGGAGAGTGGTTGGCGGAGATCGATCGTGATCAATGCCATCGGGGCGGTGACCACGGGGATCGTCCTGGTCGTGGTCACGGTGGTCAAGTTCACCCACGGGGCGTGGATCGTTCTGGTGGCCGTCCCGCTCTTGGTGGCACTCATGCTGGCGATCCGGCGCCACTACCGCGGCGTGGGCGCCCAGTTGCGGGCCCTGCCCCCGGAGGCCGTGCCCCGGTCGCATCGCATCGTGCTGCTGGTCGCCCACGCCGACGAAGCCACTGACCGGGCGCTGCGCTACGCCGAGCGGATTCGATCCGAGGGGATCGAGTGCATCCACGCCGTCGAGGCCGACACCGACGAGACCGCATACGCCTGGCGGGCGATGCACCCGCAGCGTTCGCTGACCCTGCTCGAAGGGAAGCAGGGAGTGAGCGAACGCATCGTGTCCCACATCAAGAGCGTGCGCGACGGCCACCCCGGGGAACGAGTGACCGTGGTGATGTCCGACCGGCTGGATCGCCGCAGCCTGCGGGAGATCTTCCGCCACCGCCACAGCCTCGGCATCAAGTTCCGTCTGCTCTTCGTCGAGCGGGTCGTGGTCACCGATGTCACCCACTTCCGCCGGCGGCGTCGCAGTGGGCTCACGCCGGTGCCACTGCGCCAGGTGGAACTCGTGGTCCTGGTGTCCGACCTCACCCGCCCGGTACGAGAGGCGCTGCTCTATGCCCGCTCCCTCGGCCCACCGTTGCATGCAGTCCACGTCGACGTCGAGGACCGCCAACGGGACCGGGTGCTGGGCGACTGGGCCACCGCCGAACTCGACATCCCGTTGGAGGTGCTGGAGTCGCCCTACCGCGGCATCGTGGACCCCTTGCTCGACTACCTGCGGGAACGGCGGCGGGTCGCCCTGCCCGGGACCGTCATCAACGTGGTGATCCCCGAGTTCATCGTCGAGGGGCGCATCGCCCAGATCCTCCACAACCAGACCGGGCTCACCATCAAGGGGGT
>DNGH01000231.1 GCA_003486285.1 Actinomycetota bacterium | reverse complement strand
GCCCCCGCGGCGCGGCCTCCTCGACCGGGCGGGCGGGAGTTGCCCTCGCGGCGGGCCGCGAGGGCCGCGCCATGGTGGCCGAGGGGTGCCTGCTCGTCCTGGTCGAGCGTGACGACGAGGGCAAGATCATCCACCACTTCGCCGCGCTCGCCGGCGAGCAGGGGGTCAAGGCCGGGCAGTGGTACACGCTGCGCGCCGGCCAGCTGACCGAAGTTCCCTCGCGCACCTGACGGCTCCAGGAGGGGCGGGATGGTCCAACCCACGACCGGCGCGGGCCGGCGGGCCACCCGATCCTCCCACGCACCTACGCCGCCGGCCCGCGCGAGGAGAACGACGGATGCCGTCCGAGACCGACGCGAAGACCCGCCTGGGGCTGTCCCAGGCGTTGACGAAGGCGAATCAGATCCACGGCACGCTCGGGGCGATCGACCCCGACAGCGACAACCCCGACGCGACCGCTGCTCTACGGCGCGCCCGCGGGCTGGCGGCGGCGCTCGTCGTCGCGGTGCAGCACTTCGAGACCGTCTGCTACGACCTATGGCAGGCGCGGCCGCCGCGGCAGCTCTCCCTCGAGGACCTGCTGTCGTCGGCGCGCAAGCTCGTGCCGTCGCTGCGCGACGAGGAAAACGAAGCGGTGCGGTCGGCCGCCGAGCTCGAGCCCGAAGAGGATGAGGAAGAGGACGACGAGGACGACGAACCGGGCGCCGACGAGACCTCGGCGGCGAACGCGCGCGGGTTCTTCGGCAAGGAGCCGCCGACATCAGAGGATGTGGCCGAGCACAGTCGGCTCGTGCTCGAGGCCAACGAGGCGCTCGAGGCCGCCGGCTACACCCGCCCGACGGTTGTGCTCGACCGCTGGTCGGACGACGAGCTGCGCACGGCGATCGCGTGGGCGACGACCGAGGACAAGGGCGCGTCGCTGCCGGTGCCCGACAAGGTGGCCGAGCCGTGCCTGGAGTCGCTCGACCTCGAGGCCGACGACGATCTCTCAACGCTGCTCGAATGGCTCGACCTGCCGGACGCGAGCGAGACCGACTGGACGGTGGCCGAGCGCAACGCGATCGTCGAGTGGGCGACGGGTGCGCACCAGCGCGACCGCGGCGAGGAGGACGTCGAGGTGCCGCCGTTGCCGGACATCCTCATGCCGGACGCTTCGAGCTTCGAGCCGGCCCGCCGGGCGGTGGCGAGCGCTGGCGGTGAGGCCACCCGGGCGGAGGTGTTGCGGGTGCTCCAGCAGCGCGACATCGCGGTGGTCTTCGCGCTCGACGCGCTGATCGCCGCCGGCGAGATCGAGGTCGCCGGCGACGGCAAGCTGGTGCTGCCGGAGGTGGCGGTCGACACGCCGGACGACGAGCTGCTCGCCGGCGCCAAGGCGCTCGCCGAGCGGCGGCCGTGGCCGGTCGACGAGGAGGACGAGGTGGATGTCGACGCCGAGGTCGAAATCGAGGCCGAAGTCGAGGTCGAAGCGGTGGAGGAAACCATCCCGTGAAGGTCTTCGCCGTCGCCCTCGGCAGCCGGCTGGTCGGCTGGGCGGTCCTCGACGGCGCCCTGCGCCCCGGCCGGGAGCTTCTCTCGGCCGGGGTGTGGGATCTCCAGCCGACCGCGCGCACGCAGTCGCCCGGGGTCCGCTGGCTGCGGCTCCGCGCGAACCTCGACAACGTGCTCGACGTCTCGGGGATCCGCCCGGACGTCGTCGCCTACGAGGAGGTGCGGAACCACACCTCCCGCACCGCCGGCGGGCGGCCGACCTTCAACGTCAACGCGGCGCACGCCTACGGCGCGAGCGAGGGGTGTCTGCTCGCCTGGGTGGCGGCGCGGGGTCTCGAGGTCGTCTCCGTGCCGGTGGCCGAGATCAAGCGCGCCGCGCTCGGGAAGGGCGGCGGGAAGGGCACCGGCAAGGCTGAGGTGCTCGCCGCCGCGCGGGCGCGCTGGCCGCACCATCGCTTCCACACCGACGACGTCGCGGACGCCGGCTACATCGGCGTCGCGGCGTTGACGCTGTTCAACCAGGGCGGGTGACCCGCCCGCCCCCAAATCAGGAGCCGAACCATGCCGACCACGTTCCACCAGCGCAAGAGGAAGGCGCTCGCCGACTGGCCGCCCGCGGGGATCGACCCGGGCGTCCGGGAGGTCTGCGAGCAGATCAACCGCCACCGCGGCGTCTGGACGACGCAGAGCTGCGAGGGCCACGTCGAGACCGTCGACGAGGAGACGAAGCGCGTCCGCTCGGGCATGCTGTGGCTGCACTTCATCCGCGCCCTGCGCCGGCGGCACGCGACGCTCGCCACCGCCCTGCTCCGCGCCAAGGTGGGCGTCGAGCAGGCGGGGCTGCTCTACGGCCGCGAGCCGTGGCCGACGTTCGAGATCGTCTTCAAGCCCGGCTATGCGGTGTCGGTCGGCGAGGTCGTGACGCGGTGGCTGGATGAGCAGGGGTTCGGCATGGAGCCGCCGATCGGAGTGCTGCGGTGGGCGGCCGGCACCGGCAAGGAGGGTGCCGCAGCGCTGTCGGCGATGGCGGCCGCCGACCACGGGACGACCGACGAGAAGGTCGCCCGGCTGTACCAGGACGACGACGAGTCGACGGAGATCGCCCGCGAGATCCGTGTCGTCCTGCGGCCGCGCGCCTTGGGCTGGTCGGTCAGCGAGGGCGACCGCTCCACCGGACCGCTAGCGCCAGACGAGGCGCTGGCAACGTTCGCGGCGGTCCTCCTCGACGACCAGGGCCGGGGCCACCTCGCCGCCCGCATGAAGACGTTCGACGAGCATCGGGCGGAGCGCGAGCGGAGGGACCGTCGGATCGCTGGGCGGCGGGCCGAGCGGGTGGCCGCGACCCCGCCGCGCACGATCGATGTTGTCTTCGACGGCCCGCCGTCGCACGAGTCGGGCCGCTTCGTCGAGGTCGAGGACGACACCGGCAAGGGCATCAGGATCGGCCAGTGGATCGACCGCGGCAACGGTCTGTGGGCGCTACGCATCCCGATCAACTACCGGGACGAGCCGCCGAGTCACGTTATCGCCCAGGCCGCGCGAGAACTCGACCGCGCCGCGGAAGTGATCCGGCGTCACGTGGTCGCGCCAGACGTCGCCGCCGATTCGCTGGCGTCCGCCTTCGCGGAGACCGCCAGCCGGCTGCGGGAGGGGCGCGAGAAGTTGCCGCGAGTGCGTGGCGACGCGCAGACGACGCACCTCACGGTCGCGCGACTGCTCGACCTGCTCGTCGAGGACGCCCGAGCCGAGGTCGCCGCAAGGATGGAGGGCTGCAAGCCGTGGGAGCGGCGGCGGTGGGCGATAGCGCTGATCCAGGCGAGGATCGCCGAAGCCGACGAGCTGCTGACCATGCTCCGGTTGCACGGCATCGTCGAACTCGACACGGTCGAGAAGATCATGCCGACGACTCTGGTCACCCCGGAGAGCGTGGCCGAAGCGTGGGATCGGGTCGAGAAGCGCGTCTACGAGGGGATGGTGGCCGCCCAGCGCAGTCGGGATGACGCCACCGCCGCCGCGGGCGGCAGCGATGCCGCGGAGCACCCCGCCGTCGTCGACGCCAAGGAGGCGCTCGACGAGGCGGCGCGTCTCTTCGACCGCATGACCGGCAACCCGGCGGTCGTCGACCGGCTGCTCGACTGCCTCGCCGACGACGTGGAGAGCGATGCGGCCAGCGATCTGCCGCGGTGCTCCAAGAAGGACCGCCGCCGCTGGGCGATCGCGATGATGCGGGCCAAGATCGCCGACAACGACAGCGCCGTCGAGACGCTGCGCGAGGCCGGCCCCAACGCGGTCGAGATGGTCGAGACGTGTCTGCCGCCGTCGCTGATCTCGACGTCGACGATCGAAGCCGCCTGGGACCGCCGCGCCGCCGCGCGCCGCCGGGAGGACTCGTCTGATGCCTGACGCCACCACGGACCCCCGCTGGCGCATCGTCCGCGCCGTCCCCATCAACGGCGGCGAGCGGCTCGCCGTCGACCTGGTCGACGACTCGACCGGCGGTGGCCGCCAGGTCGAGATCTCGGCGGGCGAGCTCGCCAACATCGGCCACCGCGGCCCGGCGCTCTACGACGGGCGGCCGCGGCCCGAGTCGCT
>DNGH01000131.1 GCA_003486285.1 Actinomycetota bacterium | reverse complement strand
TGCCGCGCTGGCGGACGATGATCGCGCCGGACTTCACCACCTGGCCGTCGAACACCTTCGCGCCGAGTCGCTTGGCATGGGACTCGCGGCCGTTCTTGGTCGAACCACCGCCCTTGGTCTTCGACATGTCAGCCCTCCTCCCCCGCTGCGGGCTCGGCCGCCTTCTTGGCGGCAGCCTTCTTCGGGCCTTCGATCTTGACCACCTCGATGGTGGTGTACTTCTGCCGGTGGCCGCCGCGACGGCGATACCCGGTCTTGTTCTTGTACTTGAACATGTCGATCTTGTCGCCCGTGGTCGCACCCACCACCTTGGCGGTGACGCGGGCGTTCTTCAGTTCCTCGCGTCCCGAGGTGACCTTGCCCTTGGCGTCGACGAGGAGCAGCGGAGTGAAGGTGACTTCGCCCTCGGCGTGGAGGCGCTCGACGTCGATGACGTCGCCCTCGCGGACCTTGGCTTGCTTGCCGCCCGTGCGGATGATGGCGTACATGATTGACAGGACCTCGAGCCGGGGAACCGGGGCATCTTAGCGGTTCCGGAACGATGCTCCTTCAGCCCTCGCCTCCCGCTGCCGGCATCGGCACGCCGGTGGTGGCGGCGTCCTCGAAGAGGACCACCCCCCGCCCGGCACAGGTCGGACAGACATGGCTGAACGACTCGAGCAGTCCCTCGGACTCGTTCTTGCGGGTCATCTCCACGAGGCCCAGATTGGAGACTTCGAACACCTGGGTGCGGGTCTTGTCCCGGGCCAGTTCCTCGCGCAGCTTCTGCAGCACCGCCTCGCGGTTTCGGGTGATCTCCATGTCGATGAAGTCGATCACGATGATCCCGCCGATGTCGCGCAGCCGGAGTTGGTGGGCGATCTCCGCCGCCGCCTCCAGGTTGTTCTGGAGCACGGTCTCCTCGAGGTTGGAGTGCCCGACGAACCGGCCGGTGTTCACGTCGATGACCGTGAGCGCCTCGGTGCGATCGACCACGATGTGCCCGCCCGAGGGCAGCCACACCTTGCGGTCCAGGGCCTTGCGCAGCTGGTCCTCCACGTGGAACCGCTCGAAGATCGACAGCTCCTCGTCGTACTGGGCGACCCGCGACACCAGATCCGGGTCGGTGGCCTCCAGGTAGGCGACCACCTCGTCGTGGATGGCGCGGTCGTCGATGAGCAGCCTGCGGAAGTCCCGGGTGAAGTGCTCGCGCAGCACCCGGATGACGAGCGGCGGCTCCTCGTAGATCATCCGGGGGGCCCCACCCTTGGGGAGCGACTCCTGGATGTCGGTCCAGACCCCGAGCAACCGCTCGATGTCGACGGCGACCTCTTCCTTGCTGGCGCCCTCGGCGGCCGTGCGCACGATCATGCCGAAGCCCCCGAGGTCGAACTCGGCGGTGAGTTGGCGGGCGATCTCCTTGAGACGATCACGCTCCGAATCGGAGAGCCGGCGGCTCACCGAGGGCTTGTCCACCTTCGGATCGAGCACCACGTAGCGCCCGGAGAGGTTGATCATGTTGGTGAGGCGGGCCCCCTTGTGGCCCATGGCGTCCTTCTCGACCTGAACCAGGATCTCGTCACCCGTCTTCAAGGCCTTCTCGATCCGCTGCTTCTTCTGGCCGTTGCCGTTGCCGTTGCCGGCGACATCGCCGGCGTACAACACCCCGTTCTTGGCCTCGCCGAAGTCGACGAAGGCCGCCTCCATCCCGGGGAGGACGTTGCGCACCTTGCCGAGATAGATGTTGTTCGTCAGCGAAGGCTTGTCGGAGCGCGCCACGTAGTGCTCGACCAGGAGTGCCCCCTCGAGGACCACGATCTGGGTCTGATGGGGGGTGCGCCGCACCAGCATCTGCTTGCGCTCGGTGCTGGGAGGCGGGGCCACGTACTCGGGTATCGGCCGCGCCGAACCCCGGCTGCGGCCGACCCGAGGAGCCCGACGGGAAGAATCCCCCCGGCGCCGCTCCCGGGGCGTCTGCTTGGGATCCGAGACGACCTCGGTGACCCGCCTGATCTCGACGGTGCTACCGCCGACGCGTCGTGTCTTCCGCTCCTCGACAGCGGTATCTCCGGTCCCGCGCCGGACTACCTCCGCGCGGTTCTTGCGAAACAGACCCATTGGGAAATCCCTTCGGCGCCCGCACGCGCGGGCGACTCTCGAATTGCGATGCTCGCCGGAGTCGCCGGGCACCGCTCCCCCGAGGTGCCGGACGCGAAGCAGGCGGCACGGCCTTGAACTCGGTGGTGGTGGTGAGCATTGGCAAGACTCCGGTTGGGCGGGTGAGGGCGGTGGAACCGCCGGGAAACGCCCGCTCGGATCAGGATTGTACACGGCGCCGGCGCCGAGACCGAGGACTACCCGGATTCGATGTCGAGCCGGGCCTGCTGGCCCTCGCTGGGGTCGTAGCAGCGGCGGCAACGGGCCTCGTAGGCGCCCGAGGCGCCGAGCACGACCAGCTCGTCCGACTTGATCACCCGCTGGGTGAACATCCCCTCACCGCCGCAGCGGTGGCACACGGCCAGGCTCTTGGTCACGTACTCGGCGCGGATCATCAGCGAAGGGATCGGCTCGAACGGCCGCCCCAGGTAGTCCAGGTCGAGGCCGGCCACGATCACCTTCTTGCCGGCGGCGGCGAGCCGGGCCACGACATCGACCAGACCCTGGTCGAAGAACTGGGCCTCATCGATCCCCACGACCACCGTCGCCGGCCTGACCCGGGACAGGAGCTCCTCGCTGTCGGCCACGGGCTCGGCGGCGGTGGACAGCGAGGAATGGGACACCACCTCGTTGGTTGCGTAGCGGTCGTCCAGTGCCGGCTTGAAGGTCTGAGTGGGGATGCGGGCGATGGTGTAGCGGGTGATCCGGCGGATCAGCTCCTCGCTCTTGCCCGAAAACATCGGGCCGCAGATGACTTCGACCCACCCGTGGTCGTCGCGGCGATCCATGGGGCTGAGGCTAGTGCGGAGAGTTTGGAGTTCAGAGTCCAGAAAGTTCAGAGTTTGGAGTTCAGAGTTCTGACTCTCA
>DNGH01000294.1 GCA_003486285.1 Actinomycetota bacterium | reverse complement strand
GCCAACCGCGGCGAGATCGCGGTCAGAGTGATCCGCGGGGCCAAGGAGATGGGACTGCGCACCATCGCCGTGTATTCCGAGCTCGATCGCGACGCGGCCCACGTCCGCTGCGCCGACGAGGCCTGGAACATCGGGCCGGCCCCGGCTGCCCAGTCGTACCTCGACATCGCCAGCATCCTCAAGGTTGCGGCGCAGGCGAAGGCTACGGCCATCCACCCCGGTTACGGGTTCCTTGCGGAGAATGCCGGATTCGCCCGCCGGGTGATCGAGGCCGGGCTGATCTGGGTGGGACCCTCCCCCGATGCCATCACCGCCATGGGTGACAAGATCGCCTCAAGGCGCGTCGCCGAGAAGGCCGGGGTCGATGGGGTGCCCGGCACGCTCGAACCGCTCCACAGTGCGGACGAGGTGCGGGTCGCCGCCGCCAAGTTCGGTTATCCGATCGCGATCAAGGCCGCCCACGGCGGCGGCGGCAAGGGCCTGCGCGTCGTGCATCAGGAGTCGGAGCTCGAGGCGGCATTCGAGGCCGCCGGCCGCGAGGCGGATGCCTACTTCAAGAACCCCGAGGTGTACGTCGAGAAGTACCTCGAGCGCCCCCGCCACATCGAGGCACAGATCATCGTCGACAGCCACGGCAACGGGGTGTTCCTGGGCGAGCGCGACTGCAGCATGCAGCGCCGTCACCAGAAGCTGATCGAGGAATCGCCATCGACGGCCATCAACGAGCGCCAGCGTAAGGCGCTGGGGAAGTCCGCCCTCGCCGTGGCCAAGGCCGCCGGCTATGAGAACGCCGGCACCGTCGAGTTCCTGCTCGACTCCGCGGGGAATCTCTACTTCCTGGAGATGAACACCCGCCTCCAGGTCGAACACACCGTGACCGAGATGGTCACCGGGATCGACCTGGTGCGCGAGCAACTGCGCGTTGCGATGGGTGAGCCGCTCTCGTTCTCGGAGGTCACGCCCCGTGGCCACGCCATAGAGTTCCGGATCAACGCCGAGGATCCCGCCACGGGGTTCCTCCCCAGCCCGGGCCAGATCTCCGAGTACTCAGAGCCGGGTGGATTCGGAGTCCGCGTCGACAGCGGTTACGGCGCCGGGTCGGCGATCAGCCAGTACTACGACAACCTCATATCGAAGGTGGTCGTCTGGGGCCGCGATCGCGAGGAGGCACTATCCCGCTCGCGCCGGGTACTGCGCGAGTACACGATCGGCGGGATCGCCACGACCATCCCATTCCACGTCGCGGCGCTCGAACTGCCGGCCTTCGTCGCGGGCGAGCATCACACCCGCACCGTCGAAGAGGACATGGATCTGTCCAGGCTCACCCAGGGCCCCTCGACCCGCCTCCCCGAGGACGAGGAGCTCTCCGAGCGCCAGCTCACCGTCGAGGTGGGCGGCCGCCGTTTCGTGGTCCGAGTGTGGGCGCCCGACACCGGCCCGGCTCCCGTGGCACCGGGGGGACGGCGCCCGGCGCCGCGGCGCCGGCCCCCCAAGCTCGCCCAGGCTCCCACTGCCGGAGCCAACTCCGGTGCCGTCACCGCACCCATGCAGGGCACGATCGTCAAGGTGCACCACAAGGCGGGCGACCGGGTGGCGGCCGGCGACCCGCTGTTCATCCTCGAGGCCATGAAGATGGAGAACGAGGTGCGCTCCCCCGTCGACGGTGAGATCGTCGATCTGCGGGTGCAGCCCGGCGACCGCGTCGCCGGAGGCGCGGTGCTCGCCATCGTCCGCTGAGCTAACCGAGGGCGATCAGCACCACTGCCCCGGCGGCGAGAGTCACACCGACCCACTGCCGCCCGGTGAGCCTCTCGCCCAACACGATGCGAGCGAGGGCGAGGGTCGTCGCCGGGTACAGAGACATGATCACTGCGACCAGGGACAGCAACTCGCGACGCACCGCCACGAGGAACAGGACGTTGCCGGCGATGTCGAGCAGCGCCGACACCGTGATCAGCGGCCAATGGACTCGGGGGGCGATGACGGGACGTCCCCACGCCAGTGCCCCCACCCCCAGCGTGATGACCGAGGCGACGCGCGCCGCGACCAACGGCCACATCCCCGAGTCGGACCCGGTCCGCGAGATCAGTATCCCGAAGCACGCAAAGGCCGCCCCGGCGATCGCTCCGAGCCAGGCGGCACGCACGACCGGGCCCGAGTCGCGGCGCGAGGCGGACAACGACACGACCGCGGGTATCGCCAACAACATGCCTGCCCAGGCGATCGGAGCGGGCCGCTCGCCGATCGCCACCCCGAACAGGACCGGGAGCGCGGTCCCCACCACCGCCGCCACCGGCGCCGCCACCGAGATCCGCGTCGTGGCCAACGCGTGATAGAAGACGACGAGTCCCAGTGACCCGGCCGCGCCCGCTCCCGCTCCCCACAGCAGGCTCGGGTCCGCGGCAAAGCCGGAGGAGAACGCGGGAGCCACCGCAGCCACGGCCGCCAGACCGACCACCTGGCCGCCCCACACGACGGTGATCGCCGCGGCCCGACGGGTGACGAATCCACCCACGAAATCGGCGACGCCGAACGCGAGGGAAGAGAGGCCGGCGAGCAGCAAAGGCATCGGGGGAGGCTAGGCACTAGGCACTAGGCACTAGCAAGATCTCAGATCTCAGATATCAGATGTCAGGAGTCACCCCTCTGGCATCTGGCATCTGGCACCCGGCACCCGGCACCCGGCACCCGGCACCCGGCACCCGGTACCCGGTACCCGGTACCCGGTACCCGGTACCCGG
>DNGH01000295.1 GCA_003486285.1 Actinomycetota bacterium | reverse complement strand
GACGATCCTCGGGCCGCCCGGCCGGGACCACCACGTCGGCGACGGTGTCGCGCCACTCCTTCAGCGCCGGCAGCACCTCGGCCGTCAGGGTCTTGGCCACCTGGTCGCGCCAGGCGTCCTCGCCGGCCCACCCCTGGGGCCCGGTGAACCGTCCCAGCGGGTTCTCGGCGGCGGGGACGGCGAGCATGCCGTCCACCTGAGTGACCGACTTCTCCGCGGTGCTGCGCATCGGGGTCCTGCCGGCGGCGACACCGTCGCGGAGCCGTGCCGCGACGTCACGCAGCGCCCGGGCGAGGCCGTGCATCTTGGGGATCATGGCCTCGGCGTGGGCCGGCTCGAGGAGGGGGAGTTGGGGGACCATGACGGGGAGCATCGCCTGCATCCCCATGGTGTGGCTCACCTCCCACTCCGCGGTGCGCATCTCCTTGAGGTCGGCGTCCTTCTCGGTGAGGAAGATGAGGACCTCGCGGGTGATCTTCTCGTCGGCGGTGAGACCGGCGGGATCGACTGCCTGGGCCCGGGAGGCGAAGCCGCGGCGAGCCTTGATGTCGTCGTCCTCACCCTGGCGGGACGCATCCTCGAACTCGGCGTCGTAGCGGTGATCGCCCAGCATCAACGCGTCGGTAGGACTGGTCTTGAGCACGTACTCCCAGTACTCGACGGCGAGGTCGTTGAGGGTCTGGTTCACAGGGGGCGTCCTTCTCGCGGGTGTTGCGGATGGTAGGCGGTCCGTCCGGCGCCGATTCCCGGGGTACGCAGCCCTAGATTCCCCCCATGCGGATCAGACCGGTGGTGTGTGTGGGCGCGCTCCACATGGATGCCAAGGCCCGGCTGGCGGGCGATCTCATCCCCGGAACCTCGAATCCCGCGGTGGTCACCCGGACCCCCGGAGGGGTGGCGTGCAACGTGGCGCGCAGCCTGGCGCGCCTCGACGTCCCGGTGTCGCTGATCTCGGTGATCGGCGACGACGACGTCGGGCATCGGCTGCTCGCCCGGGCCGCCCTCGAGGGGCTGGGAGTCGGCGACGTGGTCGTGCGTCCCGGATCCGCCACGGCCGGCTACACCGCCGTGCTCGACCGGAGCGGCTCGCTCACGTTCGGGATCGCCGACATGGCCATCTACGACGACTTCGGCGCCGAGGTGATCGAACGGGCGGTCCCGCATCACCGCGGCGCGATCTGGTTCGTCGACGCCAATCCCGCCGCGGGCGCGATCGAGGCACTCGCCCCGATCGATGAGGAACTGGCGCTGGACCCGGTGTCCATCGCCAAGTCACGCCGCTTGCTCCCGCTGCTCGCCGGGGCGGCGGTCGTCTTTCCCGATGCCGGCGAGGCCGAGGCGCTGACCGGCGCCGCCGACCCCGCCACCGCCGCCAAGGCGCTCCTTGCCGCCGGAGTGGATCGCGCCGTGGTGACCGTCGGTGCCCGGGGGGTGGTCGTCGCCGATGCCGCCGGGGTGCACCCCCGTCCCGCGATCGCCCCGCGGGCGATGCGTGACGTCACCGGCGCCGGTGACGCCTTCATCGCCGGCTATCTGGCGGCGTGGTGTCGCGGCGAAGCCGACCCGGTGGGTTGGGGTCTCGCCGCCGCCAGCCTGACCCTGGAGACCCTGGACACGGTGCGGGACGATCTCAGCGTGGAGATGGTGAGGGAACGGTTGGGGTAGTCAGAGTTCAGAGTTCAGAGTTCAGAGTTCAGAGTTCCGGACTCTCAACTCTCAACTCTCAACCAATGGAGCGGCGACGGCCGCTCCATGACACTTCTTGTACTTCTTGCCGCTGCCACACGGGCAGGGGTCGTTGCGGCCCACTTTGCCATCCGCCGAGGCCTGGCGCTTCAGGGCGGCGCCACCGGTTCCCTGCAACTGCACGACGGGATCGGGGCGGTTCTGGCGCTCGACCATCTGGGCGTGGAACAGATAGCGCACCGAGTCGGCCTTGATGGCCTCCACCATCTCGGCGAACATGTCGTACGCCTCGCGCTGGTACTCGGTGAGCGGATCGCGCTGCCCCATCGCCCGCAGCCCCACCCCGGAACGCAGGTAGTCCATGTCGGCGAGGTGTTCGCGCCATTTGGCATCGACGATGGAGAGCACCACCGTCCGCTCCAGGCGGCGCATCAATTCGGGACCGAACTGTTCTTCCCGCTTGGTGTACGCATCCTGGGCATCGGCCGTGACGGCCTCGGCGGCTTCTCCCGGCGACTTGGCCCCGCCCAGCACGGCCGGCACGGTTTGAGCCGAGGTGTAGATCAGCGTGAGACGCCGCTCCAACTCGGCGACGTCCCAATCCGGGGGCGCCACGGACTCGGTGATGACCTCGTCGATCGTGTCCCCGACGACGTCGTCGATCCACTCCCGCACCAGCTCCTCGGTGTCCCCACCGGTCAGGACCCGGTTGCGCCACTCGTAGATCACGGAGCGCTGGCGGTTCATCACCTCGTCGTACTTCAGGACGTTCTTGCGGAGCTCGAAGTTCTGCGATTCCACCTGACGCTGGGCCCGCTCGATCGACTTGGTGACCATGCCGTGCTCGATGGGCACGTCCTCGGGAATGCGCAGCCGCCTCATGATGCTCTGCACCCGGTCGGTGGCAAAGCGCCGCATCAGGTCGTCTTCGAGCGACAGGTAGAAGCGAGACTCGCCGGGGTCGCCCTGACGCCCGGAGCGTCCCCGCAGTTGGTTGTCGATACGGCGGGCTTCGTGACGCTCCGTGGCGAGCACATACAGGCCGCCCACCTCGATCACCTTGCTCGCTTCCGCCGCCGTCTCCGCCTTGAGCACGGCGAGCGTCTCGGCAAGGGCCACGTCGTACGCGGGCGTTCCCGGTTCGAGGCCCTGCTTGCGCATCTCCAGCTTGGCGAGTTCGTCGGGGTTGCCCCCCAGGCGGATGTCGACACCGCGGCCCGCCATGTTGGTGGCGACGGTCACCGCGCCGACTCGCCCCGCCTGGGCGATGATGGTCGCCTCCCGCTCGTGATGCTTCGCATTGAGCACTTCATGAGGGACGCCCTGCTTGCTCAGCGCCGCGGACAAGCGCTCGGATTTCTCGATCGAGATCGTGCCGACGAGCACCGGCTGGCCCTTGGCATGGCGCTCGACCAGGTCCTCGGTGAGGGCGTTGAACTTGGCGTCCTCGGTCATGTACACCAGGTCGGGCTGATCGATCCGTGCCACCGCGACGTTGGTGGGGATCTCAACGACCTCGAGCTTGTAGATCTCGTTGAACTCGCCGGCCTCGGTCTTGGCGGTACCGGTCATGCCGGCCAGCTTCTCGTA
>DNGH01000188.1 GCA_003486285.1 Actinomycetota bacterium | reverse complement strand
CTCCTGGAGATGGCCCGTACCGCGGCGTGGAACGACGCCGAGGCCAAGGCCGAGCAGCTCGCCCGGCTGGCCGGGGTCACTCTGCAGAGCGCGGTCTCGATCACCGAGACCATCAACTACAACACGCCACCCGTCTACTACGAGCGGGCGGTGGCAGAAGACCAGGCGGCGACTCCCATCGAGGCCGGACAGCAAGAAGTGACCGTCGTGGTGCAGGTGACCTTCGGCCTCGGAGCGTAGGAATCGCAGCATCCGGGAAGAGGGCCGCGGTTGCGGCCCTCTTCCGCGTGGCGACCCCCCTAGAGTTGTAGTCGGGTGAATCTGTCGGAAGGAGCCACCCCCATGGCAAACAAGGACAAGGGCGCCAAGCCCACCAAGAAGCCCGCGGCTCACACTCTCAAGGAGAAGCGAGCCGCCAAGAAGAACAAAAAGGCCCGATGAAGACAGGAGGGGCGGGAAACCGCCCCTCCTGGCTTTACTGCTTCGAGCCTTGAGCCTTGAGCCTTGAGCCTTGAGCCTTGAGGTCCATGGCCAGAGGTTCTCTCCCCGGCACCCGGCCCCCGGCACCCGGCACCCGGCCTTATTCCCCTATCGGGCCGCGCCGGGCCGCAGGCACACTCTGATCGAGAGGAGGTGGCGCTTGCGCGAGTTCATCGACGGCAACACCGCGATCGTGCGCGCCGCCCTCGACTCCGGATGCACCTTCTTTGCCGGGTACCCGATCACCCCGGCATCCTCGATCCTGATGGCCATGATGCGGGAACTGCCGCGAGTGGGCGGGGTCGCCATCCAGGGCGAGGACGAGATCGCCTCTATCGGGATGTGCATCGGGGCGACCCTGGCGGGGGCTCGGGCGATGACCGCCACCAGCGGTCCCGGGCTCAGCCTGTACAGCGAGAACATCGGGCTGGCGATCATGGGTGAGGTCCCGCTCGTCATCGTCGACGTGCAGCGCCTCGGCCCCTCCACCGGAGGCGCCACCACCGTTTCCCAGGGCGATGTCCAGTTCGTGCGCTGGGGGACCGCCGGAGGTTTTCCGATCATCGCCCTGACGCCCTCCACGGTCCCGGAGGCGTATGCCCTCACCGCCCGGGCGTTCGAGCTGGCGGAGCGGTTTCGCTGCCCCGTGTTCCTGGTGACGGACAAGGAACTGGCGACGACGCTCACCACGGTCGATCTCGACTCCTACCCGGCCGTGGCCATGGCAGACCGGATCACCGGGGCGGAGGGGGCGCCGTATCGCTTCCGCCCCGGGGACGAGGTGTCCCCGCTCCACGAGTTCGGCCGGGGCAAGACCGTGCGGTTCACCGGATCCACCCACGACGAGGCCGGCTTCATCACCAAGCACCTGCCGACGGTCGAAGCGCTCAACCGCCACCTCGTCGACAAGATCGAGGCGCATCGCGCCGAGATCGAACTCGTGGACGCCGACCTGGAGCCCGGCGCCGACACCCTGGTTCTCGGCTACGGAATCACCGGGGGTGCGGTGCGGGCTGCGGTGGCGCAAGCCCGTGCCGGGGGGCGGCGAGTGTCGGGGTTGGTGGTCCAGTCGCTGTGGCCGGTACCCGAGACCGCGATCGCGGCGGCGATGAACGGGGTGGACCGGATCGTCGTGCCGGAACTGAATCCGGGGCTCTACCGGCGTGAGATCGAGCGCATCGCCGGTGACCGCACCGTCATCGGGGTGGAGCGGCTCGACGGCGAGTTGATCGCGCCCTCGCAGATCCTGGAGGCGGCATGACGGTCACCATCGCCGCCCCGTATCGCAACGAGACGCCCTATCCGTTCTGTCCCGGCTGTGGCCACGGCAGCATCCTCGACAAGCTCGACGAGGCGCTGCGGCAACTGGCCATCGATCCCGCAGGGGTGGTCATCGTCACCGACATCGGTTGCGCCGGGCTCTCCGACCAGTACTTCTCCACCAGCGCCTTCCATGGTCTGCATGGGCGCAGCATCACTTATGCCGCCGGCATCAAGCTGGCCCGCCCCGAGCTCACCGTCATCGTGATCATGGGCGACGGCGGCACCGGGATCGGTGGCGCCCACCTGATCAACGCCGCACGGCGCAATGTCGGCATCACCGTCCTCGTGTTCAACAACCTCAACTTTGGGATGACCGGGGGCCAGCACTCGACGACGACCCCCGAGGGGGCCCGCACCACGACGACGCCGGGTGGCAACCTGGAGCACCCCCTCGACATCTGCGGCACGGTCGGAGTGAACGGGGCCGGCTACGTGTACCGGGGGACCTCGTTCGACACCGACCTCGCGGCCCGCATCGCCGAGGCGATCGTCCATCCCGGCTTTGCTCTGCTCGACATCTGGGAGTTGTGCACCGCCTACTTCGTTCCCGCCAACAAGGCCACGCGGCGCAGCCTCGAGGGCACCATCGAGGAACTGGGGTTGGCCCGTGGGGTCATCTTCGACCGTCCGGTCGCGGACTACGGGACCGCGTATCGGGCTGCCGCCATGGCGCTTCCGCCGCGGAGCCGGCCGACTGCGATCCCGATCGAGTTCGCCGCGCCGCTCGCCGAGCCGCGCTCCCTTCTGGTGGCGGGTTCGGCCGGGGCCAAGGTGCGGTCGGCGGCGCGCCTCGTGGGGGAGGCGGCGATCCGCAGCGGCCTCTGGGTCACCCAGCGTGACGACTATCCGGTCACCGTCAAGACCGGGCACAGCATCTCGGAGGTGGTGATGGCTCCACAGCCGCACCCACCGGTGGGCGGTTCGATTCCCGATGTGGCGGTGGTTGCCTCTGCGGACGGGTTGGGCAAGGTGCGGGGGCTCCTGGAGAAGATGTCGCCCGCGGGTCTGGTGGTGACACTGCCCGAGTTCTCCGGGATCGTGACTCCGGCCCGACTGATGGTGGTCGATCCGGCCCTGGCTCCCGAGCGCATCCCCAAGGCGGCGCTGGCCCTGGTGCTGGTCGTGTTCGTCGGCCGCTGGCTGCTGCGGCCGCTGTTCCACGAGATTGCATCGAGCGGCGCGCCCGAGCTCTTCACCTTCGCCGTGCTGTTCGTCGCGATCGGTTCCTCCTGGGCCACGCACGCCGCCGGTCTGACTTTCGCGCTCGGCGCGTTCCTCG
>DNGH01000101.1 GCA_003486285.1 Actinomycetota bacterium | reverse complement strand
GAGGAGATCGCCCGCATGGCCGCCACCGCCACCGGGGTGGCCCATTGCCCGAGCTCCAACATGCGTCTCGCCTCCGGGATCGCCCCGGTCAATGCCTATCTCGCGGCCGGGGTGCCGGTCGGCATCGGAGTGGATGGCTCGGCGAGCAACGACGCCAGCAATCTGCTCGCCGAGGCGCGCCAGGCGCTGCTCCTGGCCCGACTCGCCGTCGCCCCCGGCCTCGGCACCGGACCCCTGATGACCGCCCGCACCGCATTGGAGATGGCCACCCGTGGTGGCGCCGCCCTCCTCGGACGCGACGACATCGGCGCGCTCGAGGTCGGCAAGCAGGCCGACTTCTTCACGCTCGACGTGGACCGCATCGAATACGCCGGGGCCAGACACGACCTGGTGGCGGCGACGCTGCTGGCGGCGCCGACCCCGGCGCACGACGTCGTGGTCAAGGGGCGGCGCGTCATCGACCACGGACACCACGTCATGCTCGACGAGTTGGGGATCATCGAGGCCCACAACGCGCTCGCGGCCGAACTCGCCCGATGAGGCGGTTCTGGAGGCTGGTGATGGGGCTGGGACGCTGGGGCGTCGTCGGCGAGGTCCCCCCGCTCCGCAAGATGGTGATCATCGGGGCGCACCACACCTCGAACTGGGACTTCGTGATCGGGATGCTGGCCGCCCGGGCCCTCGGGGTGAAGATCCGCTTCCTGGGGAAGCACACCCTGTTTCGCCGTCCCTTCGGGTGGTTCTTCCGCATGCTCGGTGGCATCCCGGTCGACCGCAGCCGGCCGGGCGGGATCATCGGCCAGATCGCGGGGGCGTTCGAGTCGGCCGACGACATGGTGCTGGTGATCGCACCCGAGGGCACCCGCAGCCACCGGCCCTACTGGAAGTCCGGCTTCTACGAGATCGCCCGCGCCACCGGGTCGCCGATCGTGCTCGCCGCCCTCGACGCCGCGGCCCGCCGGGTGCGGGTCGGCCCCACGATCGAGACCACCGACGACGTCACCGCCGACATGGACCGCATCCGGGAGTTCTACGCGCCATACCGCGGCATCAGACCGGAGAAGGCAGGACGGGTGCGGTTGAAGGTCGAAGACGAGTAGAAGATGAGTAAAGAGTTCAGAGTTCAGAGTTTGGAGTCAGACTCTGAACTCTGAACTCTCAACTCTCAACTCTCAACTCACCCGTCTTCGCCGCCGCGGCCGTGCTCGTGCCTTCCCGGGACCGGACGGTGCGCCGGGTCCTCGAGTACGAACCGCTCGCCGTCGTGGAGCAGGATCGACCCGTAGGCGGCGGCGAGGTTGTCTCCGGTCAGCACGTCGTGGGGCGAGCCGAATGCGACGACGCGTCCGGCCAGCAGGATCACCCAGTCGCCGGCGGCGGCCTCGTTGAGGTCGTGCGAGGTGATGACGACGGTGCGCCCCGCCGCCTGCTCTTCGTGGAGGACTTCGTCGATCGCCCGCGCCGAGACCAGGTCGAGGCCGGTGAGCGGTTCGTCGAGCAACAGGAGATCGTGATCCTGGGCGATGCCCTGGGCGACGAAGACCCGCTGACGCTGGCCCCCCGACAACTCACGGAGGTGGCGGCGCGCCAGGCGTCCGATCCCCATCCGTTCCAGGGCGGCGTCGACCGCGGTCTTGTCCGCGGCGCCGAGGCGGCGGTAGGCGCCGACGGTGGCATAGCGGCCCATCGCCACCACCTCGCGCACGGTGACGGGCAGCGCCTCGTTGACCTTGGTCGACTGGAGCACGTAGGCGATACGCATCCCCGGGGCCACGGCGATGGTTCCGGAGGAGGCAGAGATCAATCCGGCGATGGCGTGGAGCAGGGTGGACTTGCCCGACCCGTTGGGGCCGATCAGGGTGGTGATCGCACCTGCCGGGATCGAGAACGACGACTCCGCCAGCGCCAGCACCGCCCCATAGCGGAACGAGACGCGATCGGCCCTGACGACGCTGGCCGTATCCGGGTTCAACTGCATCGCACGCACCGGCCCTCGACTTCCAGGGTGTGGCCCCCAGGCTCGAATCCCACCCGGCCGGCGATCGATCCGAGCAGCCCGCGCATCCGCCGTTCATCGGCAGGCGAGACCGCGACGTCTTCCACCGAGCCGCATTCGACGCAGACGAGATGGTGATGGTGGCCCGACAGCCACTCGGCCGGCTCATAGCGGGTGAGACCCCGGCTGCCGTGATGCGGCGTCAGGACGCCGACTCGCTCCAGAACCATCAGCGTCCGATACAGCGAGGACAACGGAATCGAGCGCCGCATCGCCTGATACAGCTCCGCCGCCGAGCGAGGCCCAGCCGAGCGAAACAGCTCCGCCATCACGGCGCGTCGGGCCTTGGTGTACCGCACCCCGGACGCGACCAGCCGCTCCTCGATGGGAAGGTCGGGTGCCATGACGCGGTGCCGGGTCACTATCGTGGCAGGCTAAGAATGATTCTCATTACCGTCAAGAGCACCCTAGGGGTTGCCATGGCCCTCCTGCTGTCGTCGACCGTCGCGTCATGCGACTCACCAGGTGAGGACGACTCCGGGTTGCTGGTGGTCACCAGCACCACGGTGCTCGGCGACCTGGTCGCCGCGATCGCCGGCGAGGACGCCACGGTGGAGATACTGCTCCCGCTCGGCGCTGATCCCCACGACTTCCAGCCCTCGGCCCACCAGATGAGCCTCGTCGCCACAGCCGATCTCGTGGTCATCAATGGCCTCGGTCTGGAGGAGCAACTCGAGGATGCCATCGAGGCCGCCGCCGGCTCAGAAGTCGTCGTTCTCGCCATCGCCGCCGAGCTCGACCCCCTGCCGTGGTCCGACGCCGGCATGGACTCCACCGACCAGGAATCCGACTACGGCGACCTCGATCCCCACGTCTGGCTCGATCCGGTGCGGATGGCGGATGCCGCCATTCTGGTGGGGTCTGCGCTGGCGACGCTCGACCCCGCGGGCGGATACCAGGCGCGGAGTGAGCAATACGCCACGTCCTTGCTCGACGCCGACACCGAAATCCGCGGGATCCTGGCCGACATCCCGCCGCAGGACCGCCTCCTCGTCACCAATCACGACTCGTTCGCCTACTTTGCGGCGCGGTATGGCTTCGAGGTCGTCGGCGTCGTCATCCCAGGAGGCTCGACTCTCGCGGAACCCAGCTCCGCCGAGATGGCGGCCCTGGTGGCGCTCATCCGCGAGCGCGGCGTCAAGGCAGTCTTTGCCGAAACGACTCATCCCACGGACCTCGCCGAGGCAATCGCCGCCGAGGCGGGGACGACGGTGGCGGTCGTGCAGCTGTACAGCGGGTCCCTGGGAGAACCGGGCACGCCAGCCGCCACGCTCCCCGGCATGCTGCTCGAGAACGCCCGCAGGATCGCCGCCGCCCTGGGAGGATGAGGCGATGGACTGGCTGACCGACCCCTTCGCCCTCGCCTTCCAGCAGCGCGCCCTCCTCGGCGGGGCGCTCGCCGCGGTGGCCACCTCGGCGGCGGGGATCTGGGTGGTGGTGCGCGGGATGACGTTCCTCGGCGACGCCCTGGTGCACGGGGTGGTCCCCGGTATCGCCATCGCCACCCTCGTCGGTTTCGACCCGGCGATCGGCGCCGCCATCGCCGCGGTCGTGATGATCGGAGGGATCCGTCTGGTCCATCGCCAGACGGCGTTCTCCGAGGACACCGGGATCGGACTGCTGTTCGTGGGAATGCTCGGCCTCGGCGTGATCCTGATATCACGCACCGCGTCCTACACCGGAAGCCTCACCGCAATCCTGTTCGGCAATGCCTTCGGGGTCACCGGCGGCGACCTGATCTGGCTCGGGATGGTTGCGATCATCACCGTGGCGGGATCGCTGCTCTTCTACCGCCGCTTTCTGGTGCTGTCGTTCAACGAGCAGAAGGCGCAACTGCTCGGGCTCCGGCCGGGACTCTCCCACGGGGTTCTGCTGGCCCTCACCACCCTGGCGATCATCGGGTCGTCGCGCACGGTGGGCACCCTCCTGGTGCTCGGGTTGATGGTGGCGCCTCCCGCCACCGCCGCCCTGCTGGTGCGGCGGGTGCCGGCGATGATGGCGGTATCCGTCGCCATCGGGATCGGGTCGGTGGCGGCGGGCCTGGTGGTCTCGTACCACGCCGGCACCTCGGGATCGGCGACGATGGCCGTCCTCCCCGTGGTGCTGTTCTTCGTGGTGCTCACCGCCCGCACCCTCGCCAACGGACACCGCGAACGCGCCACTGCGGCCGCCTGAGGCAATAGGCTTCACCGTCCATGGAGACGCTCCTCCCCCGCGATCTCGACGAGGCCTTGGCCGCCATCGCCGCCGATCCCGAGGCGACCGTGCTCGCCGGCGGCACGGACCTCATGGTGCAGGTCAACCTCCAGGGTCTTCGTCCGGCGCGCGTCATCGCGATACGGCGGATCCCCGAGTTGCGGGAGTGGGTGGGTCGCTTCATCGGCGCTGCGGTCACCCACCGCCGGCTCGAGATTGGCCCGATCAAGGCCCTCGCCGAGGCTGCCCGTACCGTGGGCTCGCCGCAGATCCGCAGCGCCGGCACCATCGGGGGCAACCTGGGGACGTCCAGCCCCGCCGGTGACACGCTCCCGTTCCTCGCCGCCGCCGATGCCGAGATCGTGCTGCGCTCCCGCACCGGGGAGCGGGTGCTGCCCTGGGACCAGTTCATCACCGGACCCAAGCGCAATGCCCGGCGGCCCGACGAGTTGATCGTAGGAGTCCGCCTCCCCGAGCACCTTCCGGCGCGCCAGGCCTTTGCCAAGGTGGGAGTGCGGAACGCGATGGTCATCGCCATCACCTCGTGCTGCGTGATCCGCGACGAGGACGGCACCACCCGGGTCGCTCTGGGCTCGGTGGGTCCCACCCCGATCCGGGCGCGGCAGGCCGAGGAGATGATCTCGGCGGAGACGCGTCCCTCCGAGGCGGCCCGGGCCGAGTTCGCCCGACTCGTCGCCGCGGAGGTGCGTCCCATCACCGATCACCGCTCCACCGCCGAGTATCGGCGGCACGCCTCCGGGGTGATCGCCCGCCGTCTCCTGGAGAGGGTGTTGCCGTGATCCGCCTCTCCGTCAACGGAGTCGCCCGGACCGCGGATCCGACCGGAGCCGAGAGCCTGCTCACCGTCCTGCGGGAACAGCTCGGCCTGCCCGGGGCCAAGAACGCCTGCGAGCAGGGCGAATGCGGATCGTGCACCGTGATCATGGATGGCGAGTTGGTCTGCTCCTGCCTGGTGCTTGCCGCCGACGCCGACGGCACCGAAGTCCGCACCGTCGAGGGCGTCGCCTCCGCCGACGCGATCGATGCGGTCCAGGAGGCCCTGCTCGACGCCGGCGGGGTGCAGTGCGGGTTCTGCACCCCCGGCATCGTCGTGGCGGCAAGGCATCTGTTCGCCACCAAGCCGGACCCCACCGAGGACGAGATCCGCGAAGCCCTTGCCGGCAACATCTGCCGCTGCACCGGATACGGGTCGATCGTGCGCGCCCTGGCCGCGCTAGCCGCGGAGACGCCGTGACCACGACGATCCGCACCGCAAAGACGCGCGGCGTCGGGGCATCGATTCCTCGCCCCGACGGGATCCCCAAGCTCAAGGGCGAGTTCGCCTACTCCTCCGACCTCGAGGCCGAGGGGATGCTGTGGGGGGCGACGGTGCGCAGCCCCCATGCCCGGGCCCGGATCGTGTCCATCGACGCGGCCCCGGCGTTGGCGATGGTCGGGGTACGCACGGTGCTGACCCAGGAGGATGTGACCGGCAGCGGGCGGTTCGGTCTGGCGGTGCGCGATCAGCCGGTGTTCGCCACCGGCGAGGTCCACTTCTGGGGCCAGCCGGTCGCCGTGGTCGCCGCCGAAGACCGCGAGACGGCGCGGCGGGCGGCGGCGGCGCTGCTCGTCGCCTACGAACCGCTCGAACCGCTGGTCGATCCTGCGATCGCGGCGCGCACCGGGAGCACCTTCCGCGTGATCGACATCGTCAACGGCGACCCCGGGGCTCGCGGCGAGGTGGTGGTCGAGGGCGAGTACGAGGTGGCGATGCAGGACCAGGCGCCCCTCGGCACCGAGTCGGGGCTGGCGATACCGGATGGGATCGGTGGCGTCGACCTTCATATCTCGACCCAGTGGCTGCACGCGGATCATGCCCAGGTGTTCGAGGCATTGGCGTTGGCCCCGGACCAGGTTCGGCTCCACAACGCCGGCGTCGGCGGTGCCTTTGGCTCCCGCGAGGACATCAGCCTGCAGATCCATCTCTGCATGCTCGCCCTGCGCACCGGGCGCCCGGTGAAGATGGTGTACGACCGCAGCGAGTCGTTCGTCGGGCACGTGCACCGACACCCGGCGCGGATGCGCTATCGCCATGAGGCCGACCGCGACGGCAACCTGATCCGCATCGAGGCCGACCTGCTCTTCGACGGCGGGGCTTACACCTCGACGAGCGGTGCGGTCCTGGCCAACGCCTGCTACTTCGCCACCGGCCCCTACCGGGTGCGATCCGTCGCGATCCACGGGGTCGCGGCGCGCACCAACAATCCCACTGCCGGTGCGATGCGCGGCTTCGGCGCCCCGCAGCCGTGTTTCGCCTACGAGGCACAGATGGATCGGCTCGCCGCCGCCCTGGGACTGGATCCCGTCGCGCTGCGTCTCAAGAACGCCCTCGGCACCGGAGACCGGCTCCCCACCACCGGCCAGCCGATCGTGGGAAGCCTCCCGACGCGCACCGTGATCGAGTCGGTGGCGGCAATGCCACTTCCCGAGCCCGACGAGTCCACCGATCCCCGGCGTCTTCCAGGTGGCACCGGCCTCACCACCCCGCGCCCCGCGGTGCGACGCGGCATCGGGTTCGCCGTCGGGATCAAGAACCTCGCCTTTTCCGAGGGGTTCGACGACTTCTCCGAGGTGCGCGGCGTGCTCACCACCGCCGGCCTGGAGTTGCACACCGCCGCCTGCGAGAACGGCCAGGGAATGGTCACGGTGGTCGAACAGATCGGACGCAGCGCCAGCGGCCTGGACCGCGTCACCGTCGTGTTCGCCGACACCTCCGAGATCGGGTCGGCCGGATCCACCTCGGCGTCGCGCCAGACCCAGATGACCGGCGGGGCGGCCCTGCGCGCCGCCACCGCGGTACGCGACGAGGCGTTGCGCCGCGTCGGTGGCGACCGCCTCGACGACTCCGGGGTGTGGCGGGGCGACCGCCTGGTGGCGTCACTGGAGGAACTGCTCGCCTCCGGACCCATCGCCCACCTGGAGCGTTTCCGGCATCCGCTCACCTCCCCTCCCAACGCCACCGGCCAGGGCGACATCCATGCCGGGTTCGTGGTGGCGGCACATCGGGCAGTGGTCGACGTCGATGCCGAACTGGGAGTGGTGCGTGTAGTGCGCATCGACACCGCCCAGGACGTCGGTCGGGCGCTGAACCCGCTCGCGGTGGTGGGACAGATCGAGGGCGGGATCATGCAGGGGGTGGGCCTGGCGGTGATGGAGGAGATCGTCCTCGACCAGGGTGTGATGAAGAACGCCTCGTTCACCGACTACCTGCTCCCGACGTTCCTCGATGCCCCCGAGGTCGAGGCGATCCTCATCGAGGAGCCCGACCATTGGGGTCCTTTTGGCGCCAAGGGTGTGGGCGAACCTCCGACCATCTCGTCGACGGCGGCAGTGGTTGCCGCCATGCGCAACGCCACGGGGCGCGAGTTGAATCGCGTGCCGGTGCGGCCGCAGGACATTGCACTCGGAAGTCACCAGCCACCAGCCACCAGTCACCAGCCAGACAGGAGACCCGAGGGGTCGTGATGCGGGTTGCGGTCATCGGGGGCGGGATCGCGGGGGGCGGCGTCGCCTACGAGTTGGGGATGGGGGCCGAGGTCACTCTGTTCGAGCAGGAGACGACCTGCGGGTACCACTCCACCGGACGCTCGGCGGCGCTGTTCACCGAGTGCTACGGGGACCCGGTGGTGCGCCGGTTCGCCATGACGAGCCGCGCCTTCCTCGAGCAGCCGCCGGAGGGATTCTCCGATCAGCCCCTGGTCCGGGCCCGTCCGGTGATGTTCATCGCCACCCACGATCAGGGCGCGGCGCTCGAGCGGTCGCTCGCGGATTACCGGGAGATGGTGCCCACGGTGCGTGCCGCGGCGGCCGGCGAGGCCCTCGACCTGTGCCCGGTGCTGGATGCGGAGGTGATCGCCGGGGGGATCATCGAACCGCATGCCGCCGACCTCGACGTCCATGCCCTGCACACCGCGTTCCTGCGCGGCACCCGCCAGCGCGGGGGGCGCATCCTCACCTCCGCCGGTGTCACCGGGCTCACCCGCGCCGGGAACCGCTGGACGGTCATCACCGCGGCGGGCACCGACCACTTCGATGTCGTGGTGAATGCCGCCGGGGCCTGGTGCGACCGCGTCGGCGCCCTCGCCGGGGCTCGCCCCCTCGGCCTGGTGCCGAAGCGGCGAACCGCCTTCACCTTCACCCCACCCATCGGACCGGGGCCACATCCCTGGCCGATGGTGATCGACGTCGACGAGCAGTTCTACTTCCGCCCCGAGGGGGTCCACGTGCTGGCGTCACCCTGCGACGAGACCCCGGTGGAGCCACAGGACATCAGACACGATGAGATCGACGTCGCCCGCGGCATCGAGCGCGTCGAGTCGGTCACGACGCTGCAGATCCGGTCCGTGGTCCGGGCGTGGGCGGGGCTGCGCTCCTTCGTGCCCGACCACCGCCCGGCGAACGGCTGGGACCCCGAACTCCCCGGCTTCTACTGGCTGGCCGGCCAGGGTGGCTTTGGGATCAAGACCTCGCCCGCCATGAGCCGGTTCGCCGCAGCGATGATCCTGCACGGCGCCCCCCCGACCGATCTGGAGGCGCGGGGCATCACCGCAGCGAGTGTCGGCGTGGAGAGGCTGAGCGGAAGCCGTGAGTTGAGAGTTGAGAGTTGAGGGTCGAGAGTTGAGAGTTCAGAGTCAGGAGTCAGAATCAGGAACTCTGAACTCTGAACTCTGAACTCACGGCTCACGGCCAACTATCCTTTCCATCGAATCGGCAGCAGTCGCGCCACCGCCGGCCGGGAGGTACCCCATGGCCAAGTGGAGTGACATCGATCCGCAGACGCTGCACCCCGAGAGCCTGATGATGACCTACGGCTTCAGGCCGGAGTGGTCCGAGGGCGCCGCCGCACCGCCGATCTTCCAGACCTCCACCTTCGTCTTCCCCTCGGCACGCGCCGGCGCCCGCTGCTTCGAGATCGCCTACGGCCTGGACGAAGCCAAGCCCGACGAGCAACCCGACCTGATCTACTCCCGGCTCAACAACCCAAGCCTGGAGATCGCCGAGGATCGCCTGGCGCTCTGGGATCGCGCCGACACCGCGGCACTCTTCTCCTCGGGCATGGCGGCGATCACCACCACGCTGTTCGCCCACCTCCGCCCCGGTGATGTGGTGGCGGCGTCCTCCCCCGTATATGGCGGCACCCACCACTTCATCGAGACGGTCCTGCCGCAGTACGACATCGGGTTCGTGCGCTTCGATCATCGCACCACGGCCGAGCAGATCATCGGTCTGGTCGGAGCCACCGGAAAGCGGCTGGGGATGATCTATGTCGAGACCCCGGCGAACCCCACCAACGAACTGATCGATCTGCAGATGTGCGCCGCAGTGGCCGCGCACTTCTCCACCACCGGCCACAAGGTGCCGTTGGCCGTCGACAACACCTTCCTCGGGCCGGTCTTCCAGCATCCGCTGGAGCACGGCGCCGACATCGTCGTGTACTCGGCGACCAAGTACATCGGGGGCCACGGCGACCTGATCGCCGGGGCGGCACTGGGCGCGCACACCATGATCGATCCGATCCGGGCGATGCGGACCTTCGTCGGCAACATGACCAATCCCTTCACCGCGTGGCTGCTCACCCGCAGCATGACGACCCTGCAGATGCGAATGGAGCGCCAGGCGGCCAACGCCCAACGCGTCGCCGACTTCCTGCGCGACCATCCCCGGGTGAAGTCGGTCAACTACCTCGGCCATCTCGCCCCGGGTGATCCGCGCCACGACCTCTTCAAGCGGCAGTGCCTGGGAGCGGGAGGCATGATCTCCTTCGAGATCGTCGGCGGCAAGGAGGCGGCGTACCGCTTCCTCGACGCCCTGCACCTCTTCAAGCTGGCGGTGAGCCTGGGCTCGGTCGACTCCCTCGCCGAGCATCCCGCCACCATGACCCACTGCGAGGCCGGCGAGGAGGTCAACGCCGCCAAGGGGGTCACCCCCGGATTGGTGCGCCTCTCCATCGGGGTGGAGCATCCCGACGACCTGGTGGCCGACGTGGCGCGGGCGTTGGAAACGGCGTAGATCGGGTGCCGGGTTACGGGAGCCGCGGGACCCGTCCTACCCTTCTCCCATGAGTCGTCGACTAGCGATGCTCACCCTCGTGCTGGCCGCATGCGGTTCGACGGCGGAGACCACCACGACTCTCCCCCCGACCACGGTGGCGGCCACCACCACGCTGGCACCCACGACGACCCTGGCCCCAAGCACCCCGACGACGAGCACCACGACAACGACTCTCCCCCCACCTCCGCCGTTGAGCGAGATCGCCCTGGTCGAGGAGTTCTTCGCCGGAGGGTTCGAACAGGCCACCTTCGTGACGGCCCGACCCGGTGACGAGCGCCTGTATGTCGCCGATCAGGTGGGGAGGGTGTTCGCACTGCACGGCGACGTGAGAACCGTCGTGCTCGACATCAACACCCTGACCCGCTTTGCCGGCGAGCAGGGCCTTCTCGGGCTCGCCTTCCACCCCACCGACCCGACCCGGATGTTCATCCACTACTCGGCGAACGATGGCGACACCGTGATCGAGGAATACGCCTTCCCACTCGACGCCGCTGCGGCCGATCCGAACCCGGTGCAGCAGATCCTTCACGTGGACCAGCCCGCCTCCAACCACAACGGCGGCATGATCGCCTTCGGCCCGGATGGCTACTTCTACATCGCCCTCGGGGATGGCGGCGGGGGCGGCGATCCGTACGAGTCCGGCCAGGACCCCTTCGAATTGCTGGGCAAGATCCTGCGCATCGATGT
>DNGH01000139.1 GCA_003486285.1 Actinomycetota bacterium | reverse complement strand
CCGGCGCGGCCGGCGGCGAGCGCCGCCGGAACCGTGACGTAGCCCACCATGCCGAGGACTGCCGTGGTCCCGGTGCGACGCAGCTCCGCCGCCATGGCGCGGGCGGCACGACGCACCACGAAGGGGATGCGCAGGTTCTCCACGGTCAGGCTGCGCCGCAGCTTGGTGAGCTCGTATCCGGCAAAGCGGTATCCCGCCGCGGGAATCGCCTCGGCCTCGATGCGGTCGCCACCGATGAAGAAGATGTCGTCGCGACTCAGACCCCGCTCTTCGAGGGCTGCGGCCACGGCCAGAGCCGGGTAGACGTGTCCCCCGGTTCCGGCGGCGGCGATGGCGATCCTCACCGGTAGCCCGCCGTGACGTCCCCGGGGTGGCGCGCCACCGCCACCAGGACCCCGACCGCCACCAGCGAGATCACCAGCGCGCTCCCCCCGAACGACACGAATGGGAGCGGGACTCCCGTGATGGGAAGGATCCCGATGACGCCACCGATGTTGACGAACGCCTGAACCGACAGCCAGGTGGTGATGCCGATCGCCACCAGACGGCCGAAGCGGTCGTCGCACCTTCGGGCGATCGAGAGCCCGGCGACGGTGAAGACGAGGAACAGGGCGACCACGCTCAGCGAACCCGCCAGCCCGGTCTCCTCGCCGAGGATGGCGAACACGAAGTCCGTGTGCGCATTGGGAAGGAACGACCAGCGCGCCCGGCTCGCTCCCAGCCCGACACCCCACAGCCCCCCGGTGCCGAGGGCGACCAGGCCCTGCACCGCCTGATACGAACTGCCCAGTGGATCGCGCTCGAGGTCGAGGAACGCGGTCACCCGCGCCCAGCGATAGGGCTCGACGAACGCCAGGACGAAACCGGCGGTGGTGGCGAGCAACGAGCCTCCGAAGATGAGGCGCAGGGGCACCGCGCTCGCCATCAGGATCGAGAAACCGCCGGCCGCCACCAGGAGCGTCGTGCCGAGATCGGGCTGCAACATCACCAGCCCGCCCACCACGCCCACCGAGCAGAGGAGCGGCCAGGCGAAAGGCCCCAGGCGATCCATGCGGTGCTCCCGACGCGACACCAGGGTGGCGAGGAACAGCACCGAGGTCAGCTTGGCGATCTCCGACGGCTGAACCGACACCGGGCCGATCACCAGCCAACGGGTGGCCCCGTTGGCCCGCACCCCGAAGAACATCACCCCGACCAGGAGCAGGATCGTTCCGAAGAAGAGCGGGAACGACAGCTTGCGCCACCACGACAGCGGGACCATCGCAGCCACCACCATCGCCACCACCCCGCCGATCAGCCACAGCACCTGTCGCTTGAAGTAGTAGAGACCGTCGCCGGACTCGCGCAGTCCGACGACCGACGACGCCGACAGCAGCGCCCCCAGGCCGACGACGATGAGCAGGACGACGGGGATGAGCACGAACCCGATCGAGCGGGACACGCCCCGATCCAGGCTGGCGGCCCGGCGCACCGCGGCCCGCGACGACGCCACGGTGACGATTCCGGCCATCTCAGGCCCCCTTTCGAGCGCGAACCGCCGCGGCGAAGCGATCCCCGCGATCGGCGTACGAGCTGAACATGTCGAACGACGCACACCCCGGTGCCAGCAGCACGGTGTCGCCGCCTCGGGCCGCGGCGTCGGCGTACGCCACCGCCTGATCGATGGAGTCCGCCACCTGCGCTCCAGGGGCCACTGCCATCAGTGCCGGTGCCGCCTCGCCGATGGCGACGAGAGCGCGGACATTGGGCTCGGCCGCGAGGGGGGTCAGGTCCAACCCCTTGGCGCGCCCTCCGGCGATGAGGACCACCGAGGGGTAGGCACGGATCGCGGCGATGGCGGCGTGCGGGTTGGTCGCCTTCGAGTCGTCGACCCAGTCGACGCCATCCCACGAGCCAACGAGCTCGCGGCGATGCCGACCGGGGCGGAAGCTGCGGGCGACCGCGGCGGCTGCGACCGGATTCGCCCCGAGATGCATCGCCCCTGCCGCGGCCGCGGCGAGATCGACCACGAACGCGGCGTCGCGGCGCCAGAGGTCGGCAAGCGGCACCCTCGCGCCCTCGATCTGCAGCGTGTCCCCGTCGCGCCCCCACCCGCCGGAAGGGAGTCGGCTGCCACTGACCGGGACCCGCCGCGCCACGGCGGGCGCCACCGCGGCGGAGGCTCCCGGATCGTCGGCATCGAACACCACGATGTCGGATGCGGTCTGGCGCTCGAGGACGCGTTGCTTGGCGGCGACGTAGCGCTCCATCGTGAGATGCCAGTCGAGATGATCCGGGGCCACGTTCAGCAAGACCGCCGCCGAGGCATGGAACGAGTCGATGAAGCGCAGCTGGAACGACGACGCCTCGACCACCAAGACGTCCCAAAGGGCAGGATCGACTGCGCACAGTGGATCGCCGATGTTGCCGACCGCAGCGGCTCGCACTCCCGAGGCGTTGAGCATCGCTGCCGCGACCTCGGTGATCGTGGTCTTGCCGTTGGTGGCGGTGACGGCCATGACCGGAAGGCCGGCGTGGCGATACCCCAACTCCAGCTCGCTCCAGATGGTGAGCCCGGCACGGATGGCGTCGGCGACCGGAGCGGCGTGCTCGGGCACTCCGGGGCTGGGCACCACCAGATCGACGCCGTCGAGAAAGGCGCGGTCCCACTCGCCACCATGGGCGACGTCGGCGTCCACGCCGGCGAGCGCTTCCGGGTCGCGGTCGTAGAGGACGACCTTGTGTCCCTGGGCGCGCAACAGGCCGGCGGCGGCCCGGCCGCTGATGGCGGCACCGATCACTAGAGCCGTCATCCGATGCCCCCCGAGGTGATGAAGTCCCCGTAGAAAAGGCCGAGTCCCAGAGCCACGAACAGGGCGGCGAGGATCCAGAACCGCACGATCACGGTCGTCTCGGGCCAGCCCTTCAACTCGAAGTGATGGTGCAGCGGGGCCATGCGGAAGATGCGCCGATGAAAGCCGCGGAACGAGATGACCTGGAGGATCACCGAGGCGGTTTCCAAGACGTACAACCCGCCCAGCACCACGAGCAGGAGGTGGGTGTTGGTGAGCAGTCCCAGAGCCGCCATGGCGCCCCCCAGCGCCTGGGATCCGGTGTCGCCCATGATGATCTTGGCGGGGGCGGCGTTCCACCAGAGGAAGCCGAGGGTGGCGCCGACCAGCGCCGCGGAGAGGACGGCGATCTCGAGAGTCCCCACCACTGCGTAGAACTCGGGATGGCGGAACTGCCAGAACGAGATGATCACGAAGGCGCCAAAGACCAGGGCTGCCGAGCCCGAGGCGAGACCGTCGAGCCCGTCGGTGATGTTCACCGCGTTGGAGGCCGCGGTGAGCATGACCAGGACCCAGACCGCGTAGAACCATCCGAGGTCGACGCCGAGGGGTCGAGTGAAGGCGAGTTCGGTCGAGGCGGAGTATCCGATCGCGCCCCACGCGAAAAGCCCGGCGATTACGAGTTGGCCGGCGAACTTCCACCGCTTCTTCAGTCCGAGGTTGCGCGCCCTGGTCACCTTGGCGAGGTCGTCGAGGAACCCGATCAGGCCCATGCCCACGAACGCCAGCAGCACGAGAAGCCCCGGGGTGAGGAAGGGCTTGAAGTTGAGGCTGATGTCACCCTCCGGGGTGCGGGCATCGAGATGTCCCGCCAGCCAGCCGAGGATCACCGCCAGGATCATCACCAGGCCACCCATCGTGGGGGTGCCCTGCTTGTGGGAGTGATCGACCTCGTCCTGGATGAACTGGCCGACGCCCTGTGCCCGGAAGAAGCGTATCGCCACCGGAGTCAGCAGGATCGTGACGGAGAACGCCACGCTCGCCGAGAGCAACATCGCGATCATGCCGCGGCACCTCCTCCAATCCGTTCCGCCAGCCGCTCGAGCCCCGTGGCACGCGACGCCTTGACCAGGATCACATCGCCGGGACGCAACCGCGACGACACCGCCGCCGCCGCCTCTCCAGGGTCGGCGACCACCGCCACCACCGCGCTCCCCGCCCCCCGGGCGATGCCCGGATCCTCGCCGACGACGATCACCTCGAAACCCAGGACCGCGGCGCGCCGGCCCACCTCCTCGTGGAGACGGGGCGACTCGGCGCCGAGCTCATGCATCATCCCGAGCACCGCCAGGTGCCGGCCCGGCATCGCAGCCACGGTGATGAACGCGGACTCCATGGAAGCGGGGTTGGCGTTGTAGGCGTCGTTGACGACCACCACCTCGCCGCCGGGCACGAGGCGCTCCAACACCTCCATGCGCCAGGGTGAGAGTCTCGCCTCGGCGAGGCGCTCCGATGCAGTCGCGAAGTCCACGCCCAGGGCGACGGCCGCGGCGACCGCGGCGGCGGCGTTGACCGTCTGGTGGCGGCCGGCGACTCCCAGGGTGACGCGGGAACGCCGCCCGGAGTGGACCAGGGTGAACGCGGCACGACCGAGACGATCCAGTTCCACCTCGGTGACGGCGACATCGGCGGACGGAGCTTCGCCGAAGGTGAGACGGGCACCCTGGCGCATCTCCACCAGCGCCGGGTCCGCAGCAGGCAGTACCGCCACCCCGGTGGGTGACAGGGCCTCCACTAGCTCCCACTTGGCGCGCCGCACCGTGGCCAGGTCTTTGAACATCTCGAGGTGCGCCGGTCCGACATTCGTGATCACGGCCACGTCGGGGCGGATCACCGCGGCCAGGGCGGTGATGTGACCCTCGCCCCGGCTTCCCACCTCGAGCACGAGGGCAGAGGCATCGTTGGGGCACCCGAGCACGGTGAGCGGCACCCCGATCTCGTTGTTGAACGAACTCGGCGAGGCGTAGGCCTGCGACCCGAGCACGGCGGCGGTCAGGTCCTTGGTGGTGGTCTTGCCGGTGCTCCCGGTTATGGCCACCACCGGGAGGCTCATCTCGGAGCGGCGGCGGATTCCAAGGGCGATCAGCGCCGCGGCAGGATCGGCGACCTCCACCCCCACGGCGCCGTCGGGTAGGCGGCCCGGTTCCACCAGTGCGGCGGCGGCCCCAACTTCGAGAGCCGCCGCGGCGAACTCGTGGCCATCGCTCCACAGCCCACGCAGGGCGACGAACAGTGCTCCGGGCCGGGCCTGTCGGGAATCGGTGACCACCGTGGTGATCGTGGCTTCGCCGATGGCGATCCCGTCCACGGTCTCCGCGATCGAATCGAGATCCCATCTCATGGCCGGGCCGCCTCCTCCGCCACCACCTGGCGGTCGTCGAAGGGGATCACCCGGTCACCGAAGTCCTGGGTCGGTTCGTGTCCCTTCCCCAGCACCAGAACCGCATCGCCGGGACGGGCCATCTGCAGGGCGCGGCGAATGGCGCTGCGACGGTCGATCTCGACGATCACCTCGCCGGGACCACGGGCTCCCGCCACGACCTCGGCCAGCACGTCCTCGGGGCGTTCGCGCCGCGGGTTGTCGGTGGTGAGCACCGCGACGTCCGCGCCGCAGGCGGCGGCCCCCATGAGGGGCCGCTTGGCGCGGTCGCGGTCGCCCCCCGCCCCGACCACGGCGATCACCCTGCCCCTCCCCGACTGGATCGCAGCCGCGGCGGCGATCACCGATTTGATGCCGTCCGGGGTGTGGGCGTAGTCCACAGCGACGGTGAGACCGAGCGCGTTCGGCACCAGCTCGAAGCGCCCGGGGACTCCCGCCACGGCAGCGATGCCGGCGACGATGGCTTCGTCGGGGATCCCGAGGGCGCGGGCGCACCCCGCAGCCACCGCGGCGTTGGCCACGTTGAACGACCCGGCCAAAGGCACTCGCAGCGCCAGGGAGGCGCTCCCGTCGTCGAGGACGAACTCCGACCCTTCGAACCCTAGGGCGACGCCGCGCACCGCCAGCGCCGCATCGGGCCCGGTGCCGACCGTGGTGGTGGGGAGCCGCAGCGACCCGGCGATCCGCCGCCCGGCGGGATCGTCGACCCAGATCACCGCACGATCGCACTGGGTGAAGAGCCCGGCCTTGGCAGCTTCGTACGCCGCCATGTCCCCATGGAAGTCGAGGTGATCCTGAGACAGGTTGGTGAACGCCCCGACGCGAAAGCGGGTGGCGGCGACCCGCCCCAGGGCGAGAGCGTGCGAGGAGACCTCGACGGCGGCCACGTCCACCCCGGCGTCGACCATCTGGCGCAGCATGCGCTGAAAGTCGGTGGCCTCGGGAGTGGTCCGCACCATCGCCAGGCCGTGCCCGCGGATCCGGGCGCCGACCGTGCCCGCCACGGCCTCGGGAACGCCGGCAGCGCGGCAGATGCTCTCGATGATGTGGGTGACGGTGGTCTTGCCGTTGGTGCCGGTGACTCCCACGAGGCGCAGGTGCTCGGAGGGACTGCCGTGGGTGGCGGCGGCGAGCGGGGCCAGGGCGGCTCTGGTGTCGTCGGCGACGACCGCCGGCACCGCCGCCACCTCGGGACGCTCCACGCATACCGCGGGACTCCCGGCGGCGACCGCGGCCGGCACGAAGTCGTGGCCATCGGAACGCTGTCCGCGCACCGCGACGAAGAGCACACCCGGCCCGGCCGACCGGGAGTCGTGGGTCACATCGCGTACCCGGACCGAGGCGTCGCCGACGACGCGGCCCCCGCAGGCGTGAGCCAGAGCAGCGAGGGTCACGGGCTCAGCCGGCATCGGGGGTCACCCCCAACTGGTTCAGCGCCGCCAGGGTCACGGCGGCAAACACCGGGGCGGCACCCCGCCCGCCGGTGGCATCCTGCCGCGGGGAGTCGAGGACGACGGCGACCACCACCCTGGGGTGGTCGATAGGTGCCATGCCGATGAACGACGCCACCACGGCGTCCGTGCTGTAGGCCTGCTCGCTCTCGAGGTACTTCTCGGTGGTCCCGGTCTTCCCGCCGACGCGATAGCCGGGAACCGCGGCGGCGGTGCCGGTGCCGAGCTGGACCACGGCCTCGAGCATGGCGCGCATCTGCGCGGCCGTGGCCGGGGAGAGCACCTGCCGCTCCACGGCCTCGAACGACACCCGGGTTCCGTCGGCGGCAACGGTCTCGGCGACGAAGTGGGGCTGCACCCAGACCCCGTCGTTGGCCACCGCGGCGTAGACCATCGCCATCTGCAGAGCGGTCACCGACACCCGGTAACCGATCGAAGTGCCGGCGACGCAGGTGGTGATGCACCATTCGTCCGGGTCGCGCAGCATTCCCGGCGCCTCCCCGGGAAAGTCGACTCCGGTGGCGGTGCCCTCACCGAACGCCACCATGAAGCTGTGGAGGCGGCGCGACCCGAGTTCCTCTCCGATCAGGATCGTGCCGAGGTTGGAAGAGTGGGTGACGATCTCGGTGACCGTGAGGGTGCCGGCGTGCTCCGTGAAGTCCTCGAACACCGTGTCCAGGATCTCGATCTTCTCGGGGATCTCGAACGGCGTGCCGGGAGTGACCAGGCCGCTCTCGAGGGCGGCGGAGATCGTGACCAGCTTCTGGGTCGAACCGGGCTCGAAGACGTCGGTCACCGCCCGATTGCGCAGCGCCTCGGCGGAGACCCCCAGGCGCGAGGAGGGATCGAAGCTCGGCAGGTTGACCATGGCGAGGATGGCCCCGGTGGCGGGGTCCAGCACCACGACGGAGCCGGAGGCGGCACCCGTCCGCTCGATGGCTGCGGCGAGTGCCTGAGCGGCGGCGAACTGGATCTCGGTCTTGATGGTCAGCACCAGGTCCGAGCCCGGTTCGGCAGGCTCCACGTGATACTCCCCCTGCGGGATCGCCCGGCCCTGGGGATCGCGCTCCACGATCAGGGAACCCGGGCGGCCGGCCAGGGCGGCGTCGTAGAACAGCTCGAGCCCCTCGAGCCCCACGTTGTCGCCGTCGCGCACGAAGCCGACGACGTGGGCGGTGAGGTCTCCGGCCGGGTAGATCCGTTTCGGCTCGACGAGCAGGTACACCCCGGGCAGATCGGCCTCCCGGATCGGGCCGGCCGCGGCGAGATCCAGCTGGCGAGCCAGGTACACGAACTCGGTGTCGCTGGCCAGGTCGTCGGCGACGCCGCGCACCTCACGCCCCACCAGCGGTGCCAGGGTGCGCGCCGCTTCCAGGGGATCGGTGATCTCGCGCGGATTGGCGTAGACCGTGATCGAGTCGACCGTGACCGCCAGCTCGCGGCCATCACGGTCGAAGATCGTGCCCCGATCGGCGGCGAGGGTGAGCCGCTGGAGTCGCTGATCGAGCCCGCGCGCGGCAAAGGCCTCGGCCCGGGCTCCCTGGACCACGGTGAGCCGATAGCCCACCATCGTCCAGGCGAGCACGAGGGCGACGCCCACCGCGATCAGACGCGCGTTTGGCCGGAACGGCCGCGACCCCATCGTTCTCCTCCTCGGCACCTTGCGATGCCCCCGCCGGGACCCTGCCGTAGCAGGACCCCGTCTCCTCCATGCCCCCGGGGTGCCACCCCCGGGGAGTCCGATCAGGGCTGGGCGCTCAAGAGCGTCTTGAGGTCCGCCCAGCCTGCCTCGACACCCGAACTCGGACTGCCGAGACCAGGAACCTCGATGGTCGCCATTTCGCTGGGATAGACCATGCCCATCTCCGCGGCGACCCCGGCGATCCGCTCCGGCGACTGCAGTTCGGCGAGGCGAAGCCGCAACTCCCAGTACCGGGTCTCCTCGACCTCGATCTGCCGGCGGATGTCCTGAAGGATGAAGGCATTGCGGTCCAGCGCGACCCGGGTCGAGATCATCACGAAGAAGAGCGCCGCCAGGGTGAACCCAAGGGCGAGCCATCCCCCGACCCGGCGCCGCCGGGCCTGGGGGTCGATGACGACATGGAACTGGCGCCGGGGCAGGACGATCGTTCCGGGGTGGGTGCGGGCGACCATCAGCACTTCTCCGCGATACGGAGGCGGGCGCTGCGCGCCCGCGGGTTG
>DNGH01000272.1 GCA_003486285.1 Actinomycetota bacterium | reverse complement strand
CACCGCCGCGGTCGCCGCTGCGGTCACGGCGTCGTCGGCGAGCAGCGCCCGGATCCGCAGCAGGCTCTCCCAGTACGCCGCCTCGGTGGCGACGGGATCCGAGCCATCGCTGCGTGGCAGATCCGCGGTGTCCGCTCCGAACAGTGGCTCGAGGGCCTCGAAGTAGGCGTCCGAGCACATCTTGTGACCGCCGCCGTGCGACTTGCGGCCCTCGATCCCGTAGCGCCACCCCTTGGTGGTGCGATAGACCAGGGCGGTGGGTTGTCCGTTGTCGAGGGCCATCGCCCTGCGCTGCGCCGAGAGCACCAGTCCGACGTTGAAGCCGTCGGGCACCTCGACCACATTCCAGTCGTAGAGGTGGAACAACTCCATCGGGTCCCACTGCACGTAGTCGCCGGGGCGGTCGCCCTCGCGCGTGACGGCATCGGAGTCGATCGAAGACTGGTTCCAGTCCACGTGCATCACCGTGTTGCTCAGTCCCGCGGTGCCGGCAAAGGCGACGGCCTCCACCACCCGTCCCGGCGTCAGCCCGCCCTCGCCTTCGATGACGTGGATCCGGGGGGCGTCGTCGCCGAAGACGTCTGCGGCGGCCACCGCCAGCCCCATCGAGGAACCCACGCCGATTCCCGACGGCCCGGTGGCGAGTTTGACGAATGGTGTGGCCGGAGTGGGATGGCCGTCGAGTGCCTTGGATCCGAACTTGCGGAACAGCGGCGTCGGTTGGGTGGGATTGCGCCGGAATCCGAGGGTGTCTTCGAGCCGCAGCCGCAGCGCCGGATCGCTCGGAAGCAGGCCGGGGTCGCCCTGGCTGACGATCTCGTCGCGCAGCGCCAACGTGGCGTACAACCCGAGCGCCTTGTGCCCGGCGGCATACGAGATGATGTCGGCGTCGTGCCGGTTGGGGTTGGCGATTTCGTAGTCCATGGTCTCGAGCAGCAGCGAGGTCACGATGCGGCCCGACGACACCGATCCCCCGGGATGACCGGACTGGGTGAAGTTGAACATGATCGCCACGAGCGACCGGTAGATCAGGTCGTAGCGCTCGACCATGGCGACGGTCGCGGGATCGAGGCTGGAGTCGGGGACGGTGATCGTCTCCCAGAGGGCGCGACGCGGTCCAAATGCTCTGCTCATGGCTCCACGATCACAGGGTGAGCCGCCGCCCGGAAGAGACGAAATCCTCGAATCCATCGCGATCCGCAGAGGCGGCGGCCACTCGCTGCATGGCGTCGGCGAGATCATCGTCACCCGTTGCGATCGAGATGCGTAGGTAGTTCTCCCCCTCCGACCCGATGACCCCGAAGGACCGCCGATCCATCGTCGCCACCCGGTGGCGGTACAGGAGGAACAGCTGGAACAGCGTCGCCGGAGACGATCGTTCCCTCACCGCGGCGGGAAGCTTGGCGAAGAGTTCGAAACCGCCGAGACGCTCCACCGCCCCGGTGATGTTGGGGAACACATAGAAGGCCCCACGCGGGTTCTGGCATGTGATCCCTTCGATCCCGTTGAGGGCCGCGACCACCAGGTCGCGCCGCCGTTGGAAGGCCGCCACCATCGCCGCGATCGCCGGGGGCGACTCCGGTGACTCCAGGGCCACCTTCACCCCTTGCTGGTTGTAGGGCGGGATCGAGGCGAAGTAGTTGATGTTGAGGCGGCGCTGCACCTTGGCCTCGACCACCGTCGGAAAGACCCCCCATCCGATGCGGCCCCCGGTCCAGGAGTAGGTCTTCGACGCTCCCGAGGCGATCACGGTCCGCTCCGCCATCCCGGGGAGCGATGCAATCGACACGTGCTCGGCGCCGTCGAAGAGAATCGCCTCGTAGGCCTCATCGGAGTACACCCGCACCGCAGGCCCGGTGCGCTCGAGGATCACCGCGGCGATGTCGGCAAGTTGCTCCCGGCTCGCCACTCCACCCGTCGGGTTGGAGGGAAAGTTCAGGAAGATCATCTTGGTGCGCGGGGTGATGAGCCGGCCGAGGTCCTCACCGGTGAAGTTGAACCCGGTCTCCTCGCGCAGGCGCAGCGGCACCGGCACTCCGCCGATGTAGCGGATGAACGACTCGAAGAGCGGATATCCCGGGGAGGGATAGATGACCTCGTCGCCGGATTCGATGTAGGCGTGCTGGGTGAGTCCGATCGGAGGCCGCCCCCCGGCGTAGACGACGACCCGCTCGAGGTCCACCTCCAATCCCCGGTCGCGCCCCACCTTGGTGGCGATGGCGCGCCGCACCTCTGGAAGTCCCTGGGGATCGCAATAGGTGGTCTGGCCGGCGCGGATGGCTTCGACCACCGCATCGGCGACGTGACGCGGCAGGGGAAAGTCGGGTTGGCCGAGGTTGCAGCGGATCACCCGGCCGGACTCGGCCTCGACCTCGGAGATGAGCGGGCCGAGGGCAAAAGCCTCCTCGGTGCCGAGCACGGCGATGCGGTCGGCGAACAGCGCTCGATCGTCCATCGGGGCCAGATTACGCCAGTTGCCAGATGCCAGATGCCAGATGCCAGATGCCAGATCCCAGATCCCAGGTGCCAAAGGCGGGCACCGGACGCCGGCCACCACAGCACCCGTCACAATCTTCCGGCTCTGGCTGAAGACTGGAGACTGACGACTGATGACTTCTTGACCGGAACCGCCACCGCACCTATAGCGTCCTAGCGACAGCCAATGAAGGGACTCCCGTGAAACGCTCCCGTCTGATTCCCGCCGCCCTGGCACTGCTGCTGCTCCTCGCGGCCTGTACCGGTGACGACGACTCCGGCCAGACCATCCCCGCCGGTGGCGCCG
>DNGH01000134.1 GCA_003486285.1 Actinomycetota bacterium | reverse complement strand
CATGGCGCCACCGACCCGAAGAACCTGATCCGGATCATGCCGGCGGAGGGAGACGTGACCGACCGACTCTGTGTGGTGCTAACCGGGGGTTCGGGCGCGCCCACCATCCCCCTCCCCCGGCCCGACCTGGTGATCGCCGCCGACTCCGGGCTGCACCTCGCCGCCGCCCTCGGTTTGCGGGTGGACCTGGTCGTGGGTGATTTCGACTCGGCCCGTCCCGATGCGGTGGCTGCGGCCGTGACCGCCGGTGCCGACCTCGAGTCCCACCCGGCCGACAAGGACGCCACCGACCTCGACCTGGCGCTGGAGGCGGCAGCCCGCCGTGGCGCCACCCGGACCATCGTCGTCGGCGGCGCCGGGAACGACCGCATCGACCATGTGATCGCCAACTCCGGTGTGATCGCTGCCCAACGCCACGTGGGCGTCGGCCCGGAATGGTGGGTCGGCCCGGCCCGGGTGTGGCCGGTGCGGGACCACCGCACCATCACGGGCAGGGCCGGGGACACGGTCTCGATCATCCCCATTGCGGGCGAGGTCGTCGTGTCCACCACCGGATTGCGCTGGCCGCTGCACCATCACGCCCTGGAGTTCGGATCCTCCCGCGGAGTGAGCAACCAGATGACCGCGGCCACCGCCACCGTGGAGGTCCACTCCGGGGTGGCTCTGGTCGCCCACCTCGAGGAGGTCTCATGAGACGGCTAATCACATACCTGGCGCTGGCCCTCGTCGTCGGTTCGTGCGGCGGTGGGGCCCAACCGGACCGGGTCACCCTGCTGGCCCACGACTTCTTTGTGGTCACCCCAGAACTGCTCACTGCCTTCACCGCGGAGACCGGGATCGAGGTCGAGGTCATCCTCGGCGGCGACGCCGGGGTCGTGGTCAACCAGGCTCTGCTCACTGCCGGCAACCCGGTGGCGGACGTGCTCTTCGGGGTCGACAACACCCTGCTGTCACGGGCCCTGGACGGTGACCTGTTCGTCCCCTATGAGAGCCCGGCCCTGGGGCTGATCCCCGAGACGTTCGCGGTGGACGATCGGGTGACACCGATCGACTACGGGGACGTGTGCGTCAATTACGACAAGGCGGCGTTCTCGGACCTAGAGCCGCCGCAGACCCTGGCCGACCTCACCGACCCTCGTTACGCCGGGATGCTGGTCGTGGAGGACCCCACCATCTCCTCCCCCGGCCTCGCCTTCCTCCTCGCCACCATCGTCGAATTCGGCGAGGACGGCGACTACACCTGGCAGGACTACTGGACCGACCTGCGCGCCAATGACGTGCTGGTCGCCTCCGACTGGGGGACCGCCTATTACGGCCACTTCTCGGGAGCCAGTGACGGCGACCGGCCCCTGGTGGTGTCGTATTCATCGTCCCCTGGAGCCGAGGTGTTCGCTGATCCGGCTCCCGCCGAGCCGTCGACGGCGACGCTGACCGCGGGCTGCTTCCGCCAGATCGAGTACGCCGGCATCCTGCGCGGCACCACCCGGAGTCGCGCCGCCGAGGCGCTGATCGACTTCCTGCTCTCCCGGGAGTTCCAGGAGGACGTCCCCGGCTCGATGTTCGTCTACCCGGTTCGCCCCGATGCCGCGCTCCCCGCATGGCTCGACGCCCCCACTCCGGGGGCGCTCACCATGGACCCGGCCGAGATCGAAGCCAACCGGGATCGCTGGCTGGCGGAGTGGACCCAGTTGGTGCTGCGGTGAACAACGGGTGGAAGACCTCCTCCGGCACCGCCTCCTTGGGGGGAGGAAAAGGGTTCCGCCTCGCCATAGTCCCCCTGCTGTTCCTCGGCGCCTTCTTCGTCTATCCCATCGCGGCGATCCTGACGACATCGCTCGGCGGGGCCCGGACCACCACCGGGCCGCTGCTCGATGCCGGAGTGGTGTGGTTCACGATCTGGCAGGCGGTGCTGTCGACCGCTCTCACCCTGGTGGCCGGGCTGCCCATCGCCTACGTGACGGCGCGATACGAGTTCCCGGGTCGGAAGTTCCTGCGCGCCGCCACCGTGGTGCCGTTCGTACTCCCCACCCTGGTGGTGGGGGTGGCGTTCCTCGCCCTCGTCGGTCCCACCGGGATCCTCGGGGTGGACCTCACCGGGACCGCCGCCGCCATCGTCGCCTCGCACGTGTTCTTCAACGTCGCGGTCGTGGTGCGCATCGTCGGGGGACTGTGGGAGCACCTCGACCCGCGTCTCGAGGATGCGGCGCGCTCGCTGGGGGCGACCCCGGGGCAGGTGCTGCGCCGGGTGACCCTGCCCTTGCTGCGCCCGGCGCTGGCCTCGGCGGCCGCGATCGTGTTCCTGTTCTCCTTCACCGCCTTTGGGACGGTGCTGGTGCTCGGCGGACCCGGGATCGCCACGATCGAGGTGGAGATCTACCGCCGCACCGCCTTTCTCTTCGATCTGCGCGGCGCCGCCATCCTGGCGATCCTGCAAATGGTCGGGGTCACCGCGGCGCTGTTCCTCTATGCACGCCATCAAGACCGGTCCCGGATCACCCAGACGCTCACCGCCGCCCGGCCGCGGCGTCCCCACACCCGGCGCCAGCGCACGGTGGTGGCGCTGACCGTGCTGTGGACACTGTGCCTGGTCGGTCTGCCCACCCTGGTCCTGGCGTGGCGAGCCCTCACCCGTGACGGACGGCCCACGCTGGCAGGGTTCCGAGCCCTGCAGACCTCACCCTTCGTCGACGTCGCCGCCTCGGCCACCACCTCGTTGGGCTACGCCGCCGCCGCAACGGTGATCGCCATCGGCGTCGGCCTGCCCGCGGCGCTGGTGATCGCCGCCCACCGCGGCCGCCTGTCGCGCTGGTTCGACACGCTGCTCATGCTCCCTCTGGGGACCTCGGCGGTCACGCTCGGCTTTGGGATGCTGCTGGCGCTGGATACACCCATAGACCTGCGCGCCAGCGCGGCCCTGGTGCCGATCGCTCACGCCCTGGTGGCGATCCCCTTCGTGGTCCGGTCGCTGGTCCCGGTGCTGGGTTCGATCCGCCTCCGCCTGCGCGAGGCCGCCGCCACCCTCGGCGCGTCGCCGGGCAGGGTCCGCCGCGAGATCGACCTCCCCATCGCCGGACGGGCGGCCGCGGTCGGGGCCGGGTTCGCCTTCGTCATCTCGCTGGGCGAGTTCGGTGCCACCAGCCTGCTCGCCCGCCCCGGGGCACCGACCCTGCCCCTGGCGGTGTTTCGCCTGCTGGGCCGTCCCGGGGCCCTCAACGTCCAGGGCGCCATGCTGCTCAGCCTCGGGTTGATGGTGCTGACGGTGGTGATCGTGCTGGCGATCGACCGGCTGCGGCTCCCCGGCGAGGGCTGGTTCTGATGCTCGCGGTGCGCGCGGTAACGGTGCGCTACGACGACGTCACCGCCCTGGACGACGTCTCGCTCGAAGTGGAACCCACCGAGACCGTGGCCGTCCTCGGCGCCAGCGGCTCGGGCAAGACGACGCTGTTGCGCGTCGTCGCCGGCCTGCACTCCCCCGACTCCGGAAGGGTCTCCTGGGACGGAGCGGACATCACCGCGATGGCGCCGCACCTGCGCCGCTTCGGACTCGTCTTCCAGGACTTCGCGCTGTTTCCCCATCTCGACGTCGCCGCCAACGTGGGCTTCGGGCTGCGCATGGCCGGCATTGGAGGGTCCGATCTCGACGACCGGGTGTCCTCCGCCCTGATGCGGGTCGGCCTCGAGGGGCTGGGGTCCCGCCGCATCGAGGAGCTGTCGGGGGGCCAGGCCCAGCGGGTCGCCCTGGCCCGCACCCTCGCCACCGCCCCGCGCCTGCTGCTGCTGGACGAACCCCTGGGATCACTCGATCCGGCACTGCGCCGCGACCTGGCCGCGGACCTCGCGGTGACCCTCGCGGTGGATCCGATTCCGACGCTGCTGGTGACCCATGACACCGACGAGGCGTTCGCCCTCGCCGACCGGGTGGCCGTGATG
>DNGH01000249.1 GCA_003486285.1 Actinomycetota bacterium | reverse complement strand
CACACCCCGCAGATGCGCTGGGTGAAGTACCAGGCATCGCGGGGGTCGCGCCCCTCGAGGATGGTCTCGATGCCGCGCCACATCGTGCACGACGACCAGGCGTCGGTCACCTGCCCGCCATCGACCTGAGCCTCGACCCGAAGGTGGCCCTCGATCCTGGTGACCGGGTCGACCGCGATCTTCGGCATCACTTGCCTCCTTCCGGTGCAGGCTCTTGCTCCTCGATGCGGCCGCGGGCGGGCTTGCGCTCCTCACCGCGACGCTGCAGCGCCTTGACCCCGCCGTGGGCGGCGAAGGCCGCGGCGGTGGCTCCGGCCAGCCACAGCCCGATCGCGTCGGCACTCGTCTCGACCCCGAAGCCCGGGACCTTGGGAAGGCGTGCGTAGAACGGCGACATCTGGTCCCAGAAGTTGGGCTCCGAACAGCCAACGCATCCGTGACCGGCCCCGATCGGCCAGTTGGTGCCGTCGTTCCACTGCACGGTCGGGCAGTTGTGGAAGGTCTGCGGGCCCTTGCATCCCATCCGGTAGAGGCACCAACCCTTCTGGTGCCCCTCGTCGCCCCACTCCGACACGAACTGGCCGGCATCGAAGTGCCCACGGCGCGGGCAGTTGTCGTGGATACGGGCCCCGTAGGCGAACAACGGGCGCCGCTCCGAGTCCAGTGCCGGCAACGCACCGAACGTCAGGTAGTGCACGAAGGTCGCTGTGATGTTGGCGGCGTTGGCCGGACATCCGGGGAGATTGATGATCGGGACACCGGAGATGACAGCCGAGACCCCGACCGCAGCCGTCGGGTTGGGCGACGCCGCCGGGATCCCCCCGAAGCTGGAGCAGGTGCCGACGTTGATGATCGCCACGGCCCCGACCGCAGCCTCCTGGAGGATCTGGACGGCGCTCTTGCCGCCGATGGTGCAATAGGCGCCGTTCTGGCCCCGCGGGATCGAACCCTCGACCACCACGAAGTGCCCGCCTGCGGCCACGGTGGCGTCCTTCGCCGCCTCGGCTTGGTGGCCCGCCGCGGCCATGATCGTTTCGTGGTAATCCACCGAGAGGATGTCGAGCACGAGATCGGCCACCGAGGGGTTGGACGCCCGGAGGAATGACTCGGTATTGCCCGCACAGTCCTGGAACTCCAGCCAGACGAGCGATGGCTTGCGCACGGTCTGCAGGGCGTGGGCGATGTTGCGGGCGTACGCCGGAGGCAGGGCAAGCACCCCCGCCAGGGTGGCGCAGAACTTCAGGAAGGTTCTTCGGTCGACCCCGATCGAGTCCAGTCGCTCCTCGACCATGCCGTCAGACAGGACGGAGTCGACCACGGCACCCACCTCCCCAGGACGATGACCCGTATTCCGGGGAGTATTGGGGACGACCTTCCCCCCGCCCCAGGGCCGAAAGGCCCAAATGCTTACACCACGACTCCTGGAGTACGCGATTCACAACGGTGCCACGGGGGGCCACCTAGATTCGGCCCATGCCCGAGAGCCCTTCCGATCTCGCCGGTCGCATCCTGAAGCACTTCACCGCCGTGCACCTCGAGGTGTTCCTGGGCGATCCGGTCTGCAATCCCAAGCTCAGGGTCGAGGTCCTCGAGGAGGCGGTCGCTCATGACACGCCCACCCTCGTCCTGATCACACCCTGGACCATCAACGGTCTCGCCTTTCCCCCCGATGGCACCCTCCCCGACACCCTCACCGTCAACCGGCGCAGCCTTCCCGTGTTCGTCACCGATATCGCCGGGATCGGTGTGGTCCACTCGGTGAACCTGGTCGCCAACACCGCCACCCTGGCCTCACCCGAGGCGGCGCGCACGGCCGCTCGGGCTCTGTCGGGTGACTTTCGCCACGCCATCGCCCGGGCGCGGGAGGCGGCCCAAGTCGCCGATCCGGGACGGCGCGAGCTGTTCCGAATCAGGACCCACCGGGACGAGTAAGTAGCCATGGCTTTGCCACCCCCTCTGATCTCTGAGGGGTTGAACCCGCGTCGGTTGATCTGGGCGAGCCAGCGCTCATCTTTCCGGTGGATCAGACCGGATCTCGTACCCACACCGTCGATGGCCCGTCTCCGGTGGAAGTGTCGATTCGCACCTCATCGTTGACCACCAGGCGATCGCCGCTGCAATCGATGGTGACCTTCTCCATGTACAGGGGACGACTCGCCGGGGTGCCCAGTCGCAACGAGATGTCGCGCATCGCGGGAGGCACTTCCGCCCAGGTTCCATCGGAGAGTGACCGGAGGACCACCAAGGGATCGCCGTCGATTTCACCGGGCAGGAACACGTTCCCCTGGAGGGTGAACCCTGCGGTGACCTCGCCGGAGACGACGAGCACGGTGTCGGTGTGTCCCGGCTCATGGATGCGGATGGTGAGTCCGTCGTATGCGACGGTGAAGGTCCGGTCGGCTGTGATGGTGAGGGACCCGTCTCCCGACTCGACTGTGACCACATAGACGTCCCCGCGGGGATCGATGTTGACCTGCAGTGCCGCTGCGAAGCCCTCGCTGTCGACGCTCCAGGTACCGACCATGCATGCAAGGAGTGCTTCGTCGCCCAGGCTCGTGGTCGTGGTGGCGACAGTGGTCGCTGCGGTCTCGGTCGGGGGTACGGAACCGATACTCAGCAGCAGTTTCCACAATTGGCTGATCGACTCCTGATGCTCGCCGAG
>DNGH01000209.1 GCA_003486285.1 Actinomycetota bacterium | reverse complement strand
CAGGTACCAGGTGCCAGGTGCCAGGTATCAGGTATCAGGTATCAGGTAACCGGTAACCCTCCCGCGGGCAGCGGGCAGCGGGCGACGGGCGACGGATAGCTACCTCTTCCGGGCCATCCTGCGGTCGCTTTCGGACAGGTGGCGTTTGCGCAGACGGATCGCCTTGGGGGTGACCTCGACCAGTTCGTCGCCGGCGATCCACTCGATTCCGGTCTCCAGGGTCACCCGCCGCGGCGGCGCCAGCCGCACCTGCTCGTCGTGGGCGTGGGTGCGAATGTTGGTCAGCTCCTTGGCCCGGGTCGGGTTGACCGCCATCTCGTCGGGCCGCGACGACTCGCCGATGATCATCCCCTCGTAGACGTCCTCGCCGATGCCGATGAACAACTCGCCGCGCAACTGGAGGTTGTCGAGGGCGAACCCCGTGGAGATGCCGGAACGGTCGGCGATCATCGCCCCACCGACCCGGCCCGGGATGTCCCCCGCCCAGGGCTGCCAGCCATCGTGGTGCTGATGGACCAGAGCCGTGCCGCGGGTGGCGGTGAGCAGCATCGAGCGGAGACCGATCAGACCCCGCGCCGGAGCGACCACCGTGACGATGGTCCGCCCCGAATCGCCGGGACGGAGGTCGGTGACCATGCCCCGCCGGGGAGCCACCGCCTGGGTGACGGTGCCGACGTGCTCTGACGGCACGTCGATCACGGCGCGCTCCACCGGCTCATGCGGCGTGCCGTCGATGTCGCGGATGATCACCTCGGGACGGCTCACCTGCAGCTCGAAGCCCTCGCGGCGCATCGCCTCGATGAGCACCGCCAGCTGCAGTTCGCCGCGTCCCGCCACCTCGATCACATCGGGCGAGGTGGTCGGGCCGATGCGGATGGAGACGTTGCCCCGCACCTCCCGATCGAGACGGTCCTTGATCTGACGCGAGGTGAGCAGCGTTCCCTCGCGGCCGGAGAGGGGCGAAGTATTGACCCCGAAGGTCATCCGTAGCACCGGTTCGTCGACGTGGAGCCGGGGCAGCGGCTCGGGGTTGTCGGGATCGGCCAGGGTGTCACCGATCTCGACCTCGGGAAAGCCCGCCACCACGAACAGGTCGCCGGCGACGCGCTCGGCGACGTCGACCCGTGCCAGCCCGGCGAACCCGAGCAACTGGGTGAGACGGCGGCGAATCGGCGGCTCGTCCTCCTCGGCGTGGCACAGGGCCACCCGCTCCCCGCTGCGCAGCGTGCCCTGCACCACCCGACCGATGGCGAGCCGCCCCAGGTAGTCGGAGGCGTCGAGGTTGGTCACGATGGCCTGGAGAGGCGCCTCCGGATCGCCGTCCGGCGCCGGGATCGACGCCACGACCGCGTCGAGCAGGGCTGAGAGGTCCGCATCCTCAGCGGGGATTCCGACCCCAGCCATGGCTCGACCCTCGCGGGCGATGGTCGAGACGATCGGGAACTCGATGTGGTGGTCGGAGGCACCGAGATCGAAGAACAGCTGGAACACCTCGTCGATCACGGCATCGGGCCGGGCGTCGTGGCGGTCGACCTTGTTCAGGACCACCACTGCGGGCAGGTTGAGGGCGAGGGCCTTGGAGAGCACGTAGCGGGTCTGCGGCATCGGCCCATCGGCAGCGTCGACCAGAAGCAGGATCCCGTCGACCAGCGCGAGGGCCCGCTCCACCTCCCCGCCGAAGTCGGCGTGGCCGGGGGTGTCCACGAGGTTGATCCGGGTTCCCTTCCACTCGATGGAGGCGGCCTTGGCCAGGATGGTGATCCCGCGTTCGCGCTCCTGGTCGTTGGAGTCCATGACCCGCTCGATGCGGACCTGGTGCGCGGAGAACACCCCGGCGGCGCCGAGCATGGCATCGACCAGGGTGGTCTTGCCGTGATCGACGTGCGCGACGAGGGCGACGTTGCGGAAGGAGGGAGCGGGCACGGGAAGGCCATGTTACCGGTTACCGGTTACCCGGCACCCGGCTCCGTCGGCGGACTCGAGCTGTCAGCGGCCGCGACAAGCGCGGTCGTGGAGCCGGTACCGTCGTCCCATGAAGATCCTCGTCACCGGCGCCACCGGCTATGTCGGCGGCCGGCTTGTGCCCCGCCTGCTCGACCAGGGGCACGAGGTGCGGTGCATGAGCCGCGATCCGAACCGGCTCCGCCTGGACCCGTGGCGGGATCGGGTCGAGCTGGCGGCGGCAGATGCCACCGACCCCGCGGCGGTGCGCGCCGCCGCTCGGGGCTGCGACGCGGCGTTCTACCTGATCCACAACATGGCGGAGGCGCCGGGCACCTTCCCCGAGGTCGACCGCCACGCCGCGGCGGCCTTTCGTGATGCCGCCGCCGCCGCCGGCCTGCGCCGGATCGTGTATCTGGGCGGGCTGGGCTCGGAGGAGCAGCGTCTCTCACGTCATCTCACCAGCCGCCAGGAAGTGGGCGCGATCCTCGCCGCAGGCCCGACACCGGTGACCGAACTGCGGGCCGCCGTCGTGATCGGATCCGGCTCGATCTCGTTCGAGATGATCCGCCACCTCACCGAGATCCTTCCCATCATGCTGCGTCCCCGCTGGTTGAAGACCCGCTGCCAGCCGATCGGTATCCGGGAGGTGCTGGCGATCCTCGTAGCGACGATCGAAGAGACGGGCGCTGCCAGTCACATCTACGACATCGGCGGGCCCGACATCCTCACCTACCAGGAGATGATGCAGGAGTACGCCGTGGTGGCGGGATTGCGCCGGCGCATCGTGATCCCGATGCCGGTGCTCGCCAGCACCCGGCTGTCGGCGTACTTCGTCGGCATGTCCACACCGCTTCCCAAGAACGTGGTGCAGCCCCTGATCGAGAGCCTCCGCAACGACGTGGTGGTCAGCCGGGCCTCACCTCCGGGATTCGAGCCGGCGACGCTCGGCGGCTATCGGATCTCGGTGGAACGCGCTCTGGCGAGAATCTCCCATGACGAGGTCGAGACACGTTGGTCGGACGCGGTGAACCATCCCTCCGCCCCGCTGCCCACCGACCCGATGTGGGCGGGCGCCAAGGTCCAGGCCGATCGCCGCGTCGTGATCACCGCGGCCCCTGCCGACGACGTCTTCTGGGCGGTGTCCCGCATCGGCGGCGATGTCGGCTACTACGCCCTCGACTGGACCTGGAAGTTGCGGGGCTGGTTCGATAGCCTGATCGGCGGGGTGGGGCTGCGCCGCGGGCGCCGGCATCCCGAGGAATTGCGCCCCGGCGAGACCCTCGACTTCTTCCGTGTCGTCGACGTCGATCCGGTGCGGCATCGCCTGCTGCTCCAGGCCGAGATGAAGGTTCCCGGCACGGCCTGGCTGGGGTGGACCGTGGACGAGAGCGACGAGGGCACCCGGCTGATCCAATCGGCCCGCTTCATCCCCCGCGGGCTGATCGGTCGGCTCTACTGGTGGGTGCTGCTCCCGTTCCACACTCCGATCTTCCGGCTCATGTCGAAGCGCATCGCCCGCACCGCCGAGCGGCGCCACCGGCCCCGACGGTGAGGCCACCAATACGAATCGGCCCCGGGCGCTCCCGGGGCCGATTCGTTGGAGCGACCTTGGCCTAGGCGGCTGCGGCCTGCTTCTCCGGGCGGCCCGCCCACACCAGGCCGAAGCCGGTGAGGAGCAGGGTCCCGCCGAGCGCCGCGAACAGGGCAGCCAGGCCGAGCGCCAGCTGCAGCGTGTAGGCGGTCGTCGTGCCGACACCGAGCTGAGCGGTCAGGCCGAACGCCAGCGGGGACCATGCCTGAGTACGCGCCGGGCCCTCGAGCGGGTGCGAGCGGTCGAACTCGCTGTAGTAGCGGCCGTCCACCTCGAACTCGTACTCACCGGCCGGGAAGACCTCGTCGGCCCCGATGGTGCCGTCGCGGTTGGCGTCGTACTCCTTGTCCTCGGTGAGGACGATCTTCTGGGTCCCGTGGAGCGTGTGGTAGTAGATCGTGGCCATCTGATACATGTACTCGGTCGCCGTGTTGACGATCGGGTCGTCGGGGTCGAGGTCGACCGCGTTGACGGTGAAGTCCCAATCGTCGGTCAGCAGCGCCATGATCGCCGCCGCGCCCTCGGGGGTGCCCCGGTCGACGAGAACGCCGTCGTCGTTGTAGCTCAGCGCCACGTTCTGCTCGGAGCTGAAGGCGTCCAGCGCGCGGTAACCCTCCTGCGTCTTCATGTAGGCGACACCCGCCACCACGAAGAACAGCAGACCGATCACCGCCAGGACGTATCCCAGCTTGCGGATTCTCGAATTCATCTCACACCCTCCCGGGGTTCTTGGAGTCGTGATCTCGTTGACTTGAGGTTCACGAGCCGAATCATTGACTGAATGACTCAACGACACAAGTTCGCATAGGCCCCAACCGGGGGGGACCATCGGCCCTGCCGCTGCACAAGGGCGCAATCAGTGGGCGAGGATGGCGACGACGCGGTCGACGAAGTCCTTGACCGACGCCTCCGCAAACCGGCTGAGCAGGGCGCGATCGAGCATCCGGCCCACCGATCCGAGGGGCGGCTGGTAGTTGCCCTGGAAGACCACCTGGGTCAATGAATCGGCCATGGCGGCCACGGTGAGCTCGGCGTCCATCTTGGGGAACAGCGCCGGCGTCCCGGTGGCCCACCACTCCATGGGCAGGGTCGTGGTGGTGGCCCCCCGCACCGGGGATCCCAGGTCGAGCAGGACGGTCTTGGCCATGGCTCCCCCGCCGATCTTCACCAGGAGCCCTTCGCCCAGCCGGTACGCCGAGTCCGCCGATTCGGCCAGCGCGTCGCCGATGGCGAGCAGGTCGGACTCGACCTCCACAAAGGGACGCTCCACCATCCCGTAGTACTGGACGAACATGTCGTGGAGTTCACCCCGCGCCGGCGGTGCCAGGTAGGGCCAAAGGGCCACCAACGATCCGCCAATGCGCAGTGAAACAGATGACAGATGACAGATGACAGATACCAGATACCAGATACCAGATGGCAGATGCCAGACGCCGAAGGGCTAGGGGTCTGGGGTCTGAGGTTTGGGGTCCTGAGTCCGCGGACTGTCGGGTATCTGGTAACGGGTAACGGGTAACGGGCAACGGGCAGGGCAGGGCCAAGAAGCCGGTTCGTCCTACTTTGCCGCGGGCGTCGCCGTGACGGCGATTCCGGCGGGCTGCCGCTTCGACCACCAGATCGCGGTGAGCAGCACCAGCAGGGACGCACCCGAGATCACGAACCGGACGTCGTTGTCCCGGAGGGCGATCACCGCCGGCAGCATGAGCAGCGACACCAGGTTCATCACCTTGATCAGCGGATTCAGCGCGGGACCAGCGGTGTCCTTGAACGGATCCCCCACGGTGTCGCCGATCACCGCGGCCTTGTGCGCATCGGAGCCCTTGCCGCCGTGGTGGCCCTCCTCGATGTACTTCTTGGCGTTGTCCCAGGCCCCGCCGGAGTTGGAGAGGAAGTTCGCCATCAACTGTCCGGTGAGGATCGCCGCAGCGAGGAACCCACCGAGGGCCAGGTAGGAGATCCCGAATCCGACGATCACCGGGGTCAGGACCGCCAGCAGCGCCGGCGTGAGCAGCTCCCGCAGCGAGGCGGCGGTGCAGATGTCGATGACCGGGCCGTACTCGGGACGACGGTCACCGCGCATGATGGCCCCGTCGGCAAACTGACGCCGCACCTCCTGGACCACAACGCCGGCGGTCCGCCCGACGGCGCGGATCGCCAGTGACGAGAACATGAAGGCGATCGAACCCCCGATGAGCAGCCCGATGAACACCTTCGGGTTGGCGACGTTGATCGAAGTGAGCACGTCCTCGAACAGTTCCGAGCCGATGAGATCGAGCTCCAATTCGGCGGCGATCGTCTCCACGAACGAGGCGAACAGCGCCACCGCGGCGATCACGGCCGAACCGATGGCAAAACCCTTGGTGACCGCCTTGGTGGTATTGCCCACGGCGTCGAGGCCGACCATGACCACCCGGGCTTCGCCATCGAACTCCCCGGACATCTCGGCGATTCCTGCGGCGTTGTCGGCCACCGGGCCATAGGTGTCCTCCGACACCACGACGCCGGTGGTGGCGAGCATGCCCATCCCGGTGAGCGCCACCAGGTAGAACGAGAACTGCAGGTTGCCGTCGCCGAGGATGATCGACACCCCCAGCGAGATCGCGATGGCCACGATCGCCCACACCGAGGATTCCAGGCCGGTCGAGATCCCGGACAGGATCGTGGTGGCGGGACCGGTGCGGGTGGAATCGGCGATCTCCTGGACCGGACGCTCGTGAGTCGAGGTGTAGTACTCGGTGAGGCGGCTCACCACCTGGGCCAGGATCAGGCCGGAGACCACTGCGCCGAACACCCGCCAGCCCTCGTTGTTGTTGTCGTTGCCGACGTACCAGATCGACACCGCCAGGGTGCCGATGATGGTGAGGATGCCGGCCGTGAGGAAGCCGCGGTTGATCGGAGCCATGGCGCTGCGATCGCCTTCCTTGGCGCGCACCTGGAGCACCCCGATGAAGGAGGCAATTACTCCGATGGCACGCACGATGACGGGGAAGACCAGACCCAGGGCCGGGTTGGCGCCGATGGAGCCAAAGGCGGCGACGCCGAGGATGATCGAGGCAACCAGGGTCACCTCGTAGGACTCGAACAGATCGGCAGCCATGCCGGCACAGTCGCCGACGTTGTCGCC
>DNGH01000060.1 GCA_003486285.1 Actinomycetota bacterium | reverse complement strand
CCGCGGCGGTGGCGGCGGCCGGGCAGCGTCTCGATCGCAGGGCCCGCCGGCCCCGTTCCGGGGCCCCCGACATCGAGAAGATCTACCTCGGTCTCGATCCCGCCACCGTCCCTTCCGGCCTGGAGCTCGCCCCGGGCGACTCCATCGCCTTGCGCCAGCAGCTGGGCAAGGTCATGGGACATCTCAATCGGGTGTCGGCCGGGGGAGTGCTCATCGCCGCCGCCGACCTGCTCGGCTCCACGGCAATCGATTCGGCCGCGGCCGACTTCCCCAAGGGCTTCTACCAGCGGACCGACAACCCGGGCTCGCGCACCATGCCGTTCGGGATCTGCGAGGACGGTCTCATGGCGGTGATGACCGGGGTCTCCGGATTCTGCCACCACGTCGGCGCCGGAGCCTCATATGGGGCGTTCATCGTTCCGCTGGGGCACATCGCGGTGCGGGTGCACGCCATCAGCGACGAGATGCGCCAGCACACCGACCCGGGTCCGCGCCACCCCGTGATCCTCGTCGGCGGCCATGCCGGGATGAAGACCGGCGAGGATGGCCCCACCCACGCCGACCCGCAGTCGCTGCAGTTGATGCAGGAGAACTTCGTGAGCGGTGCGGCGATCACGCTCACCCCCTGGGAGCCGACAGAGGTGTGGCCGTTGCTGGCGGCGGCACTCCGGGCGCGTCCCTCGGTGATCGTCCCGTACGTCACCCGGCCCAACGAGAAGGTCCCCGATCGCGTCGCCCTCGGTCTGGCGCCCGCCACCACGGCGGCGCGGGGCCTGTACAGGCTGCGGTCGGCCGCAGGCAAGGCCGATGGCGCGCTCGTCCTGCAAGGTTCCGAGGTGACCTATGCCTTCGTCCTGGAGACGATGCCGCTCCTGGCCGAGGCCGGGATCGATCTCGATGTCTTCCTGGTCACGAGCGTCGAGTTGTTCGATGCCTTGACCCTGGAGGAGCGCAACGCGGTGTTCCCCGAGGCGACGGCGCAGACGGCGATGGGGATCACCGGGTTCACCCTGCCCACCATGTACCGCTGGATTCGCAGCGACCGGGGGCGGGCCCACACGCTGTACCCGTTCCGCCAGGGCCACTACCTGGGTAGCGGCACCGGGGCGATGGTGGTCCACGAGGCCGGACTCGATGGCGAGGGACAACTCGCCGGGATCAAGGCGTTTCTGGGGAGCAAGTAGCTCCGAGCCTTGAGCGGTCAGCCTTCAGCGGTCGGCTGCACCGGGCAGGGGCTTGTCGCCGGACTTCGCCTGGTCGCCGCGGGCCTTCTGCGACGACCGCTCCTCGATGACGTGCTCGATGGAGGGTTGGTAGATCGACTCGAGCAGGCCGAGGGTGCCAGTTCCCCGCGGCCGCGGGTTGTAGCGGTTGTAGACCCAACCGCGCTCACCGGCCCTCCTCGAATTCGCCGCCCAGAGCACGAGCACGAAGAACCCGAACCCGAGAAGGATGGCACTGGTTGCTATGAACCCGGGCATGTCCAGACCATGGTGCCACGGCTCCGGCTCTGGCTGACCGCTGACGGCTCCATTCAGCGGTTCTGCCACTCCACGGCGTGGATTCGCATCGGCGCCTCGAAGCCGCGCAAGGCCACCTCACCGAGGTCCCGGAACGGGAATCCCTTGCCGGCGACCAGTTGCCGCACCACGTCGGACACGTGGATCTGGCCCACGCCGGCCTGGGCTCCGATCCGAGCGGCCGCGATGACTGCAGTGCCGAACAGGTCGCCGTCTTCGGCGATCGGCTCCCCGGCGTTGATTCCGACGCGGATGCGGATCGGCTCTTCGGCGGTCAGGTTGTGCGCCACCAGGGATCGCTGCAGGGCGATGGCGCACTCCACCGCGGCCACGGCCGACCCGAACGAGGCCATGAAGCCGTCGCCCATCGCCTTGATCTCGACACCACCGTGCTTGCGGAGGGCGTCGCGCACGATCTGCTCGTGCCGGCGCATCACGACTCGGGCCGCCTCGTCCCCAAGACGGTCGGTGAGGGTGGTGGAGCCGGCGATATCCGTGAAGAGCACGGTCTGCAGTGCTCCGGTTCCGCCGTGCGGCGGAGCCGCAGCCGTGCCGGTGAGGAAGGCGTTGAGTTCGGCCGCGGTCGCCACCACGTCTCCGAGGTAGGGAGCGACCGAGTCGCCCTCGAGCAACACCAGCTGCGCCCCGGGAATCGCCGAGGCCAGCAGCCGGGCCTGTTCGAACGACGCCGCCCGCAACCGAGGCCGGTAGATCACCAGCGTCGGAACCGCGACCTGGTCGAGGAGCGCGGTCACGTCGAAATCGGATGTGGCAGCCAGCACCGCACTGGCCGCTTCCGGGGTGGTGCATTCGTTGATGAGCTGGGCGAAGCGGCTGGCAGCCTCGGGCTGGGTCCATCCCAGCAGCAGGCGGGCCACCGCCTCGGTGTAGAAGTCCCAGTCCTGGTGGATGATCGGGCGAGTGGCCGCAATCACCGGCTGGGCGGAGTAGGCGCGACCGTCGGCATAGGAGCAGAACAGGACCAGGTGGGCGATTCGCTCGGGGTGCCGCACCGCGTAGGCGATGGCGGGAGGTCCGGAGTGCTGCCCGGCGAACAGGTCGACACGGTCTGCGCCCGATCGCTCCACCACCGCGGACAGATCGGCCACATGGGCCTCGAGGTCGTAGGACGCTGCCGACCGCTGCGAGAGCCCGAAGCCGCGGCCGTCGTATCGCATCAGCCGCCGGCCCCGACCGATCAGTGCGTACCAGCGCGCCACCTCCGGGATCGACCACTCCAGCTTGAGGTGACTCCACGGCATCGAGGGCATTGCCACCAGGGTCGGTCCTTCGCCGATCCCCCAGAAGGCGATGTCGACACCGTCCGAGGTGCGAGTGAACTGGATCGGCGGTTCCATGGGCGGGAACCGTACTCAGATGCTGCCACTTGGTGAGGCCATCTCAGCGGGGCTTCACCCACAGGGTGTCGTGGCACGTGACTGTGAATCCGAGCGCCATGTAGACGGGGAGATCGCTTCCGACCCATGCGACGGTGGCGCCCTCGGCCTGGGCACGGCGCAGACCCTCGACGATCGCCGCTGCGGCCAGGCCGCGGCGGCGGTGCGCCGGATCGGTGGCCACCGGTTCCACCATCGCGACGCGGTTGATCGAGTCGAGCCAGATCCCGGCATATGACACGTAGTCGCCGCCGGCGTCCTCGACGACGGCATGGAGATCACGCCGAAAGTGCGGGCTGTGCTGCACCCGGATCCGCCCCGGGATCTCGTCATCGGGAGGCGGCCCTTCGTGATCGAAGCCACGCCACAGCACCCGGTTCACCTGAAACAGGTCGTCGTCTTCGGCGAGAGTGTGGAGGCGGTAGCCATCCGGCAGGATGACGCTCGGCAGGCGCCGGTTCAGCGATCGCATCGCCATCGGCTCGCGATGCGTCGTGGCGGCGAAGCCGTGGCCGGTCAGGATCGCATCGAGGCCGGGATCGGGGTCGGCGACCCAGATCCCGATGACCTCACCACCCAACTCTTCCGAGGCTCCGCCCAGGTGCTCCAGGGCCCACGCGACGAGGGCTTGCTTCACCGCAGCCGTGCCGGGGTGGGCCTGCAGGAAGCAGAAGGCAGCGTCATGCTCGGGGTGGATCACCCCGACGACGTGTCCGTGATCCTCGGCGATCCCGATCTGGCTCAGGTCCAGGCGCAGGACGAAGGGATGGGCGTGCATGTACTCCCACCGCGGCCGCAGCCAGACCCGGGGCCGATCTCCGGGTCGATACGCCGCGACCAGGAACCGGTCGACGGTCGTGTAGTCCGCCGGGGCCCCGTAAGGGCGGACCCAGACCGCTATGCGCCGCTCCCGTCAGAACGCTCGACGCGAATGGTGCAGTCGGTCACGATGGCGGCGATCGCCCCGATGGCCACGGCCACCGGCACCAACACGGCGCCGACCACGCCGACCGTGAGCGGCACCTCGACGAGGGTCTTGCCGTCCTCGTTGGCGATCACCAGGCGCCTGATGTTCCCCTGATGCACCAACTCCTTGACCTTGGCGAGCAACTGCTCGCCCTTGACCTGGAACTCCTCCCAGCGCAGGTCGTCCCCGCGACCTGCGGATCTGGGCTCCGAGGGAGAATCGGTGGACACGGTGGATCTCCTCCAATGGGGTCATCCCCTTGCTACCGGACTGGCTCACCCGGCACCAGGGGCGGAATGCCCCCTACGCTTGCTCCCAATGCCGCTTCCGGAGACCCCGCTTCGCACCGGGGCCGACTACATGGACTCCCTCCGCGGTCGCGGGCTGCGCATCTTCTTCATGGGAGAGCCGGTCGCCGAGCCGGTGGATCACCCCGTGATCCGGCCTTCGATCGCCGCGGTCGCCGCCACCTACGACCTGGCGTCGACCGATCCCGACCTGGCGGCGGCGCCCTCCGACATCTCCGGCGTCGTCGTCAACCGGTTCCTCCACGTGACCACCAGTGCCGATGACGTGGTGGCGCAGAACAAGATGCAGCGCCGACTCGGCCAGCTCACCGGCACGTGCTTCCAGCGCTGCGTCGGGATGGATGCGATCAACAGCCTGTTCTCGATCACCTACGACGTCGACGCCCGTCACGGCACGCCATACCACTCGCGCTTCATCGCCTGGCTGGCCGGGGTGCAGCGGCTCAACCTGGTGGTGGGGGGCGCCATGACCGACGCCAAGGGGGATCGGAGCAAGGGACCGTCGCAGCAGTCCGATCCCGACATGTTCGTGCGGGTCGTGGAGCGGCGGGACGATGGGATCGTGATCCGCGGCGCCAAGGCGCATCAGACGGGTTGCATCAACTCGCACTGGATACTGGTGATGCCGACGATGCGCCTCACCGCGGCCGATCGCGACTGGGCGGTGGTGGCCGCGGTCCCGGTCGAGGCGGCCGGCCTCACCTACGTGTACGGCCGCCAGTCGTGCGACACCCGGGCCATGGACGGCGACATCGATGTCGGCAACGCCCGGTTCGCCGGCCAGGAGGCGCTCATCATTTTTGACGATGTCTTCGTCCCCTGGGAGCACGTCTTCCTCGACGGCGAATTCGAATTCGCCGCCGAACTGGTGGAGCGCTTCACCGCCTATCACCGCCGCTCGTACGTGTGTAAGTCCGGAGTCGGCGACGTGCTCATCGGAGCTGCGGCCCTGATCGCCGAGTACAACGGCGTGGAGAAGGCATCCCACATCCGGGACAAGTTGGTCGAGATGGCCCACCTCAACGAGACCATCTACGGGGCCGGCATCGCCGCCAGCCACGAGTCGCACCCCACCGCCGCGGGCAACTGGGAGAACGACGGCCTGCTCGCCAACGTCTGCAAGCACAACGTCACCCGGTTCCCCTATGAGATCGCCCGGCTCGCCCAGGACCTCGCCGGGGGGGCGGTGGTGACGCTGCCCGCGCAGGCCGACTTCGAGCACCCCGAGATCGGGCCGCTGCTCGACAAGTACTTCCAGGGCCGCGACGGCGTGCCCACCGAATGGCGGGTCCGGGTGCTGCGGCTGATCGAGAACATGACGCTGGGTCGCAACGCGGTGGGCTATCTCACCGAGTCGCTCCACGGTGCCGGCTCGCCGCAGGCGCAGCGCGTCCAGATCGCCCGCCAGATGGACGTCGAAGGCAAGAAGGACCTGGCGCGGAGGTTGGCTGGGATCGACGAGCAGGCCGATTTCCCTACCGGGTGAACTCCAGCAACTTCTGGTAGCGCGGGTGGTCGCGGATCGGGTCCAGGTCCGAGTCGTGGATGAACCAGCGCTTCCTTTCCCCGCTGGCATGGGCCAGATACGACTCGAGAATGTCGATGGCCCGCTCAATGTCTCCGAGGAGTGCGTAGACGCAGGCGGCGTTGTATTGGGCGTGGATGTCGTCGGGATCGATGGCCATCGCCCGGGCCAGCCACTCCTTGGCCCGATCGCGTTCCCCGAGTCTGGCCAACGCAGCCGCGCCCAGCTGGGCGGGGCCGGACCCCTCGGGATGCTCCATCAGGGCCTTCTCGGCGCGCTCCAGGCCGAGGCGTGCGTACCGTTCGCCCTCCTCAGGGCGGCCGAGAGATGGAAGGAGGTTCTGGAGATGCAGCGGCGAGCGATAGTCGTTCGGGTCGATCTCGATGGAACGGATGAAGTGTCGCGCCGCGGCCTCGAGATCACCGTTGGCGAACGAGAACCGGGCGAAGTAGTAGTTGGCTTCGTATCCGTTGGGGTCCAGACTCAGCGCCCGCGCGAAGGCGGCGGCCGCTTCGTCCCGGCGATTGGCAAAGCTCAGAGCCAGTCCTCTCGCCGCATGGGCCTCTGCCAGATCGGGGTCGATCGCCAGGGCCCTGCCGGTGGTCGCAAGGATGTCATCGACCGAGATCTCCATCTGGTGCCAGCTGGCGAGAAGGGAGTCGCAGGTCGCCATGCCCGCATAGGCGCGGGCGTATTGCGGGTCGAGCTCGACAGCCCTGGCGAACATGCGCCGTGCCAGCGTGAGGAACGCCCGGGTCCTTAGGTGGAGGTAGTGGCGGCCTCGGAGGTAGTAGGTGTAGGCCTCGATGTTCTCGGTCGGCGCCTGCCCGATCGCCGCCTTCTCTTCAGGCAATAGCCTCACCTCGAGTTGGCTGACGATCGTGTGGGTGATGTCGTCCTGGATCGCAAAGATGTCGGTGAGGTCGCGGTCGTAGCGGTCGGCCCACACCAGGCTGCCGTCGTTGCCGTCGATGAGCTGGCCGGTGATCCGGACGCGCTCGCCGGCCTTACGGACGCTTCCCTCGAGGACGAACCTCACGCCCAGATCCTGAGCGACCTGGGTCATGGTCACCGACTTGCCCCGATAGGTGAATGCCGTGTTGCGGGCGATCACATGCAGGCCGGAGATCTTGGAGAGGTCGGTGATGATGTCCTCGGTGA
>DNGH01000061.1 GCA_003486285.1 Actinomycetota bacterium | reverse complement strand
GGGCTGCAAGCTGCACGCTGCAAGCTGAGAAACACGATGTGGGAGGCCCTTTGGGTCGTAGACCACGAGGAGACAACGCAATGAGCAAGAAGCGCGACGACGCCGCCAAGAAGTTCGACGGCGAGGCGTCCTACGGGCCGGCCAAGGCCATCGAACTGGTCAAGTCCTCGGCGACCGCCAAGTTCGACGAGACGGTGGAAGCCACCTTCAGCCTGGGGATCGATCCCAAGCAGGCCGATCAGGGGGTCCGGGGCACCGTCGCCCTGCCCCACGGGACGGGCAAGAGCATCAAGGTGTTGGTCTTCGCCGAGGGTGAGGCGGCGCGTGCCGCCGAGGCCAACGGCGCCGACACCGTCGGTGGGGCCGATCTCGCCGCCGCCATCGCCGCCGGGACCCAGCCGCTCGACTGGGACATCACCATCGCCCATCCTTCGCTGATGGCCGAGGTCGGCAAGCTGGGCAAGGCATTGGGGCCGCGCGGCTTGATGCCGAACCCCAAGGCCGGCACCGTGACCCCCGACGTGGGCAAGGCAGTCAAGGAGTTCAAGGGCGGCCGGGTCGAGTACCGCAACGACCGTTTTGGCAATGTCGCCGTCGGGATCGGCAAGGTCTCTTTCGGCGCCGATCAACTGCGGGACAACTTCGCCACCTTGGTGGGCGAGATCACCCGGGTGAAGCCGTCGTCCTCCAAGGGCCGGTACATCAAGAAGCTCACCCTGTCGTCGACGATGGGCCTCGGGATCCACGTGGACGTGAACACGCTGGATGAGCTGAAAGAGGCATAGCGAGCAGCAGGCAGCCTGCAGCCCCGCCGTGGCTCAGCCGAGACTGCCAGCTGCATGCTGCAGGCTCTTCTAAGCCACGCTTTGCCCGCAGCACCACCGACAACTATCCTCCCGCTGACATACCGACCCGAGACCGCAGGTACCCGTGAGGGTTCAATGGCCGCCAGGCCACCGGCGCAGGTTGTGAAGAACGATTTCTTCGCTCCCGCGTGGTCTCACGTCGGGAGCGTTTCATTTCGGGCGACGCCCGGATACCACGCAAGGAGCAAGTGACATGCCACGACCTGCGAAGGTCTCGGCGGTCGCCGACATCAAAGAGCGCCTCGAAGGGGCGCAGGCGGTGTTCGTGGCCGAATACGCCGGACTCTCCGTCAACGAGCAACAGGTACTTCGCCGCGGGCTGCGTGCCGCCAAGAGCGAGTTCAAGGTCTACAAGATGACCCTGGCCCGCATCGCCGCCACCGAGACCGGGCACGAGGACTTCGTCGACATGCTGGTCGGCCCCGCCGGCCTGGCCTTTGCCGGCGAGGATGCCGCCGCCACCGCCAAGGTGCTGCGCGACTTTGCCCGGGACCATCAGAAGCTGATCATCAAGGGCGGTCTGCTCGGCGGCGAGGTGCTGCCCCCGGAGCGGGTCGCCGCCCTCGCCGACATCGAGCCCCGCGAGGTGCTGCTGTCGAAGATCGCCGGAGTGTTCCAGGCGCCGATGGCCCGCATGGCCGGAGCGCTGGCGGCGATGCCGCGCAACCTGGCGACGATGATCTCACAACTGATCGAGAAGATGCCTGCCGCCCCTGAGGCCCCGGCTCCCGCCGCGGCCGCACCCGTCGAGGCAGCGCCCGCTGCCGAGGCCACCGAGGCGGCCGATGCAGCCACCACCGATGAGACACCGGCCGCACCGGCCGAGGAGGAATAGACAACATGGCAGCAAAGATGAAGACCGATGAGCTGCTCGACGTCTTCGCCGGGATGACCGTGCTGGAGCTCTCTGAGTTCCTGAAGGCGTTCGAGGAGAAGTTCGACGTCACCGCCGCGGCTCCGATGGCCATGGCGATGATGCCGGCCGGTGGTGGCGGTGGCGCCGCCGCCGAGGAGGAGAAGGACGAGTTCGACGTGGTCCTGCTCGCCGCCGGCGACCAGAAGATCCAGGTCATCAAGGAAGTCCGCGGGCTCACCAGCCTCGGGCTCAAGGAGGCCAAGGAGCTCGTCGACGGCGCCCCCAAGCCGGTCCTGCAGGGCGTCGACAAGGCGACCGCCGAGAAGGCCAAGGGTGTCCTCGAGGGCGCTGGCGCCTCGGTGGAACTGAAGTAAGACCGCGACCCGTCGCCCGCCACCCGCTTCCCGCCGGAACACTCACCGGTCGGGAGCCGGTGGCGGGCGATTGGCGTTTCCGGGATGCCGGGTGTCGGGTGTCGGGTGCCGGGTGCCGGGTACCCCCCACCGACCGGACTCCGTCCGGTCGACTCCCCCACAAGGGGGGAGTGATGGGGGGGCCACCCTCTGGCTGGTGGCGGCCGGAGTACCCCCCACACGGGGGGAGTGATGGGGGGGCGGGAGGTGGGCGCGGCGCGGCGGCTCCTGAGGCCGCGGGCCGGATTCCGACTGGTGACTGGTGACCGGGGACTGGGGACTTCCGTGGTCCCTTGCACCCTCCCCGCGGGGTGGTATGTTTACGGGGAATACATAGGGAGCCGTGACGGTTCGTCGCTCTAGGCCGGCTTAGCCGAGCCAGGGTAGCCGCGTGCTATCCTGGCTTGCTGTCGTCTCTGCGGTCCGTTCGTTTGTTGAGTTTGTTCGCCCCTGTTCGCCACTGAAATCGAGGAGGAAGCGCTCTTGGCCCGTGCGCGCACCGAGCGGATCTCGTTCGCGAAGATCCCAGAAGTTCTGCCCCTGCCCAATCTCCTCGACGTTCAACACGAATCATTCAATTGGTTTCTCGAGCGTGGACTGAAGGAGATCTTCGAGGAGATCTCCCCGATCGAGGACTTCACCTCGACCCTCGCCCTCGAACTCACCGATCATCGCTTCGAAGAGCCCGCCACCTCGATCGAGGAGGCCAAGGAGCGCGACTCCAACTACTCGCGCCCGCTGTTCGTCACGGCGCGGTTCATGAACAAGCAGACCGGTGAGATCAAGGAGCAGCAGGTCTTCCTCGGGGACTTCCCGATGATGACCCCCAACGGCACCTTCATCATCAACGGCACCGAGCGCGTCGTCGT
>DNGH01000053.1 GCA_003486285.1 Actinomycetota bacterium | reverse complement strand
ACCCGGTCCCCGATTGCCGGGACCCAGGTCGGATCGTTCGGGCCGATGACGGCGACGTGGATGTGGTCCTGGTGGACGGTGTTGGCGAATGACCGCCCCGACCCATCGACGTCCCACGGGGCCCCGACCTGGATCACCTCGGATTGCTCCCACAGCCACTGCACCAGGGCTCGCGTCGCCGAGTCCGCGCCCCGGTCGTCGATGACGTGCCGCTCACCAACTCGGTTGATGTCGATGGCCCGCCCCAATGTGTGGTGGCTGACCCGGCCCGTCTCGAAGACGTGGTATGGATGACCGGTGGCCATCACCGTGATGCCATAAGGGGTGATGTCGGCGAGATCCGACATCAGCTCGAGCAGGACGGGGGAGATCTCGCCTCCCAGGATGTCGAGACGAGCCGAGTCGGGCATTTCGATTCGCGGATTGGCGGCGACGGCGCCAGCAAGCGCGAGATCCTCGATGCTGTCGAAGGCTCCCCCTGCGGATGCGAGGGCATCGAACTCCCAAGCCGCGTCGCCCCGGACCAGGCGAATGTCCAGGGTCCGAACCACGGAGAACTCCGCCTCGGAGCCGAGGCCCACCGTTTGGCGAGTCACCACCATGACCGAGACCCGCTCGTTGGTCAGCCCGCCCAGCTGCGGGTAGACGACGAGACCGCGCGACCAACGTCCAGGGTGAGTGAGGGGTTCGCCAGCCTCCGCCAGTAGATCGACACCCTCGGCGCCGGCGATGCTCGAGAACCGCGCCGTCGGGTCGTCGGACTCCTCGTAGGTGGTGAGCGCATAGGCGATGTCGGCGGCGAGTTGCTTGGCCTCCGGTTCGACCTCCCCAGCGGGAACGACGTATCGGGCCTCGTGCCCCGGCGCAGTCGCGACGGAAGAGGTCGGTGCGATCGTGGTGGTGGTCTCGCCAGGGGTGGTGATGATCGTCGTGGATGAGAGTGTCGTGGAAGGCACCGTCACCGCGCCAGGATCGGCTCCGGTGTCGGGGGACTGCAATAGAGCCACGACGAGAAAGACGATTGCGGTCAGGGCGGCAACCCCGGCTGCTGCCAAGCCCCACCGCAGACGCATTATGTCCCGAGGTGGCATTGCGATCTCTCGTGGCACTGGTAGGAGTGTCGCTGCAGTATGCACCGAACCAATGACTACCCAGATAGCCGACAGCCGACCGCTTCGTCGGATTCGAACCAGCCACAAGGCGGCCCGAAGAGCCACCGCGGAGAGTCCCGGGGCAACCGGAAAGGGCGCACCGGAACCCGACCGCTCCGCGGTAGGAGGACCAACAAGCAAGGATCGGTGTCGAACCGGCGCCCAGGGGGAACCAATCTGGGACCATTATCCGTCAGAGGAGTGTGATGAGAATCGCCACCATTGCCCTGGTCTCACTGGTGATGGCCGCCTGTGCCACGGAGGCAGGCGAGGACCAGCCGACCACGACCGACGGGCCCACCACCAGCCAGGGACCGACCACCACGAGCGGCCGGCAAGTCGTCCCGCCGACGACCGGCGCCTTTGAGCCGGTGGTGGGAGCCGTCCCCGAGGACAGGCTCGAGCCGCTGATGGCCGACGCCGCCCAGAAGGCCGGTGCCTCGATCGCCGCCGTCGCGGTGATCCGTGCCCAGCAGGTCGTATGGAGCAGCACCGCGCTCGACTGCCCTGAGCCGGGCATGTTCTACACCCAGGTACTCACCAACGGCTACTGGGTGGTCCTGCTGGCCGGGGACAACGAATACGACTACCGCGCCGCCATCGACGGCGAGTTCCGGCTCTGCGTGGGCGGCGCCCCGCCCCACGACGTGCTCGTCGATCGGTAGACGCGATCGAGCCCCGGCCGAAGCCGGGGCTCGATCCGAGAGAAAGGCCTCTCGCTAGTCGGTCACGGGCGGTCGATCTCGAAGATCGGCGTCGTGAAGGTCTCCCAATGGGCGGGATTCCCCGTATCGCCGAGTGCCTTCAGGATGTTGACCACCAGGTAGTACTCGCCGTCGGGCACCGCCTTCGTCTTGGGCTTCACGCCTGCGCTGTGGAGACTGGTCCCGTCCCACGGGAAGGCGAAGAAGCCGGCGTTGGTGGCATTGCGCGGCAGATACTCCTCGACCATCGCGGTGTAGTACGCCGGATGGGCAGGTCTGCCGTCCGCCTTGAAGACCTCGACCGTCATCAGGCGCGACTGGTGGTGCAAGTGCAGCAGGATGTAAGGGATGTCGAATCCCTGCATCGTGAACACATGCCCCGCTCCGACCAGCCCGAAGCTGTTGCCATCGGCGGTCACCCCCAGAGCGGGGAAGACGCCATAGGCGCTCGGCGTGAGCACCACGATCTCCTGGTAGTCGCCGATAAACCCGGCATACGGCACGCGGAGTACATCACTCTCGTCGTCGGGAGTGACCGTCACCCAGCCGCCGTACTGCACGAGATCGAACGCACCATCCGGGAGCTCCGGGTACACCGTCACCGTCACGTCGGCAAAGCCGCCGGCCGGTACGGTCACCTCGTCGTCGCTGAATTCGACGAACTCGCCCGACAGCCAGAACCCGATGCCTTCGGCGTCGGGGAAGGTCCCTGTCGTGGCGATAGGCGCCAGGCTGAAGCCGCTGTTCACCAGGTTCTCGGCACCGAGTGTGTAGGTGATCGGATCGGAACTGGTGTTCGTGATCCGGATTTGCCGGACGATTCCGTCGTCCGTGCCTCCACTCTCACCGAGGGCCAGCTTGCCCGGGCTGACGATGGTGTCCTGAAGGATCGCATCGTCGATGTCGAGCATGCCGGCACCCTGACGGTGTACCGGCTCGCGGTACGCCGGGTTCGAGCTCCCGAACCAGTGGGCCGGGTCGGCGCTGTTCTGCAGGAGGTCCCGCATCAGTGCCGCCGGGGTCGAAGGCCGGGCCTCCAGCATCAGGGCTGCCGCGCCAGCCACATGCGGCGAGGACATCGAAGTCCCGCCCAGGTTGGCGTAGCCACCCTTCTCGAGGGGATACGTCGAGTAGATGTTCCCGCCGGGTGCGCCGATGTCCGGCTTCAGCGCCAGATCGGGCGAGAGTCCGTAGGAGCTAAAGCTGGCGATCAAGCCTGCGCCTGGGTTGGGGAACGCGGCAACCCGCGCGGTCCAGGTCCACTCCACCGGCGCGTCGAGGCTCCGGATGTAGAGCCCGTCCTCGCGGGAGATGCTGACCACGATCTGCGGCGTCGCCGGCGGCACGCCGAGGGTCCCACTGAAGTTGCCCGGCTGGTTGTTGTGGATCACGACGGCGGTCGCACCTTCGTCGTAGGCGTTCTGCGCCTTCTCGGCGAAGGGGCAAACGCCGCGGACCATGAGTGCAATCTTCCCGCTCGGATTCGCAGCCAACGGCAGGTCTGCATCACAGCCCTGACCGACGAACACGATCTCCTCGGTGCCGCTGGTGGGCGGAGCCGCGGAGAACTCCATCAGGTTGTAACCGACGTCGGTCGCTTCGATCTCACCGTAGCCGAGCACCTCAGCCACCGGGAACACCGCCATGGTGTTCTCGAAAGCGGCCACGCCGATCACCTTCGCGCCGAGGCCGGGGGCCCCTGCCGAGAAGGTTCCGTTCGCACCGCTGTTGCCGATCGACGCCACCACGACCATGCCGGCGTCCACCAGCAGGTCCGAGGCAACCGCGGTCGGGTACTGCGGCCAGGTGAAGGCCGAGCCGATCGACATGTTCAAGATGTCCATGTCGTCGGCAAGTGCCCGCTCCATGGCGGCGATCATGATGTCGGCCGTCGTCGACCCATCGCATCCGAAGACGCGGTAGGCGCCGAAGGTGACATCGGGGGCGACGCCGATGACCTCACCGTTGGCGCCGACGATTCCGGACACGTGGGTCCCGTGACCCTGACAGTCGTCGG
>DNGH01000278.1 GCA_003486285.1 Actinomycetota bacterium | reverse complement strand
CGAGACGCACCGCCACCGCGGCCGCAGCGAGCCGTTTGCCGATGGCACGCGCCGCATCGGCGCCGGTGGCCCCATCGGGCACCTGCAGTTCCTTGCCGTCGGGGAGGGTGAGAGTGATGGGCATTGGGGAGGTCAGGGTAGAGCAGGCGATAGGCACAAGCGGTCAGCGGTCAGCGGTCAGCCAGACCCGGCACCCGGTACCCGACACCCGGCACCTGGCACCCGGTACCCGGCACCCGGTCCCCCGAAATCCCTCGACTTGGCCGCCAACCGCTCTAGCCTCCATCGGACCGAGTGAGGAGATCTCTCTTGTCAGCTTCATCGGCCGGACGCCCGTCGCGCCTGGTGATGCTCCACGACCCGATTCACCCCGATCTGCCCTGCCCGTGGTGCCGCACCGCCACGATCGAGGACGATTTCGCCTGCCCGGGGTGCGGCAAGCACTTCGGCTGAATCCGTCGGCAAAGCCCTCCCGGTCGGCGCGGTAGCGGCGCCACCTATCATCGATGGGGTGTCTCGAGTCGGCCTCGTGCTCGGCGGCGGCGGCATCACCGGCGCCGCCTTTCATTTCGGGGCCCTCATCTCCCTGCGCATGGCGACCGACTGGAATCCCGCCGACGCCGCTGTCGTCGTGGGCACCTCCTCCGGGGCGATGCTCGCCGCCCTGGTGCGATCCGATCGGCTCTCCCTCGATGCCCTGATCGGTGACGTCCATGGGGCCGACGAACTGGTGTGGGAGTTGCGCCGCCGCATCTATCGCCGCACCCGCCCCGCAGGGGTGCGGCGCTGGATGCGCCACGGCCTCCTGCCCGGGATCCGGCGGCCCGGCATCGGCATCGCTGTCGGCTCGCCGGCGCGGTACACGACGGACGGAATCGCCGACTGGGTGCGCGAGACCGTTGGGGATGCCGCCGAACACTGGCCGGTGGCCCCCACGACGATCGTCGCCTACGAGGTGGAGGGTCGCCGCCGCGTCGCCTTCGGGACCGAAGGCAGCCCCGATGTGGATCTGGCGACCGCCGTGGCGGCCTCCGCAGCCGTGCCCGTCGTGTTCGAACCCGTCGAGATCGAGGGCCGCCACTATGTGGACGGCGGCGTCGGCTCCGGCACCAACGCGGACCTGCTCCTCGGTTCCCCGGAGCCCCTGGACCTGGTGATCGTCGTGGCTCCGATGGCCGCCCAGGCGGCCCGCGAGGATGCCCCCTTCTACGAGGGCTACCTCAGCCGTCTCGGTGGCGCCGCACTGGAGGATGAACTCCAGCAGTTGCGGGCGGCATGGCCCGGGGTGGATGTCATCGTGCTGCGACCCGACCCGGAGGTGCTCACTGCCAGCCGCTCGAATCCGCTCGATCCGAGTGCGGCACTCCCCTGCTTCCTCGCCACCCTGCGCTCGATGCGGGCGACGCTCGCCGGGCCCGAGGTGTGGCCGCTGCTCGAGAAGCACTTTGCCTCCACCCGCCGCCACCGCTCCTGGTTGGCGCGGCTCCGCCCCGGGGGCGCCTAGCCGCCGGGCGGACGCGGGCTCACCTGGCGTCGATGCGCACCGTGTGGTGGCCGGTGGCGCCGTCCGGTGCCGGAGCCACCCGCGAAGAGGTCTGCACGTAGCCCGTGCCGTCGGTGGCCCGCACCGCGATCCCGTGGGTGCCCGGCGACAGCTGCACCGAGCCGCGCCATTGGACCCAGGCATGCGACGACAGGGGCTCGGTGAGCTCGCAGGGGATCCACTCCCCGCCGTCCACCGCCAACTCGACCGCCGCCACACCGTGCCGCGGCGCCCAGGCGACTCCCGCCACCGCCACCTCGCCGGCCGCGACCTCCCGACGCGGCAGGTCGATGCGGGATTGGGTCTTCACCGGAGCCTGCTTGGCCCATCCCCTCCTGATCCAGTAGGCGTCGAAGGCATCCCAGGTGGTGAGTTCGATCTCGGAGAGCCACTTCGTCGCGGACACGTAGCCGTAGAGCCCGGGAACGATGAGGCGCGCCGGGAAACCGTGCGCCGCCGGCAAGGGGTCGCCGTTCATGGCGAGTGCGATCATCGGCTCCCGACCGTCGAACCCCAGGTCGGGGGGAAAACCCACCGTGAACCCGTCCACGGACCGCCCCACCAGCTGGCTGGCCCCGGGCTGCAGACCCGCCCGCTCCAACACCTCGACAAGCCTCACCCCGGTCCATCGGGCGTTGCCGACCAGGTCACCCCCGACCTCGTTGGACACACATGCGATGGTGACGTGGTCCTCGACCAGATCCATCTCCAGCAGGTCGTCGTAGGTCAGCTCGAGCGGAGAGTCGACCAGGCCGCCGACCCGCAACGACCACCGCGCCGGATCCACCCGCGGGACCACCAGGGCGGTGTCGATGCGGTAGAACTGCGAGTTGGGTACGACGATCGGCGTCAGACCCTCCAGGGGGAAGGCGTGCTGCGGGCCTGGGACCGTGGCCGGGTGCAACACCGGGCCGATGGTGATCGGAGGCGGAGGCAGGGTCCGCGTCGACAGCCGCCGCCCGATGACGCCCGCGGTGACGGCGACCACCCCCGCCGCCGCGGCCATCCCGAGGAACTGGCGCCGCGAGCGGTCGTCCGGCACGCCGTCCGTGGGCTGGGCTGGTGGGGCGCTGCGGACCAGCACGACGAACCCGGCCACCCCGG
>DNGH01000119.1 GCA_003486285.1 Actinomycetota bacterium | reverse complement strand
TCTCCCCCCGAAGGGGGGAGTACGGCAAAGCCGGGAGGGGGGTTTCCCACCTCGCCGTGGCTGGGAATCCCCCCTCAGCCGCTGTGCTCGGCCGCGACGATCCCGGCTTCGTCGAGGTGGATCGTCCAGCCGTCCTCGAGGATCTCATCGAGCAGTTCGTTCTCCCCTGGATCGAGCTTGGAGCGGTCCAGCACCAGCCACTGCACGGTTGTCGGGTCGTGGGGGTTCTCACCACTGACGCCCCAGTCGAGGGTCATCCACGGGTTGGGGAAGAGGTAGATGTGGCGGCGGTGGGTGAGGCGGGGCAGCAGGTTGTAGGTGGCGGCGACGGTGTCGTCGCTCCCCGGGTAGGTGACGGCTTGCTCCATCAGCTCCTGGGCCTCTCGGGGAGCGAGGGCCCAATAGCCCTCGCGGTAGTAACCGGACGCCGGTGACACTCCCATGACCACCGCGGTCGTGACCGAGACTACGGCGAGGCCGATCACCATCGCGATGAGGAGGGCTCGGCGCCGGATCCGGGCCAGGCCCTCCACGGTGGCGACGGTGCAGGCGGCGAGGGGCAGTGCGGCGTAGTGGTACCAGGTCGACCAGGTGAAACTCTGCACGGTGAGGAGGTTGATCATCACTTGCGGAGCCCCGATCAGCAGGGTGAGGGGCGACAGCAGCGCCAGCAGTCCCAGCGGCCCGCCGAGCTTGCGCAGGTAGCCGAAGAAGCCGGCATCGGTGAGGCGGTCGATCGTGTCGCCAGGCCGGCTCACCACAGACCAGGCCACCTCGGTCGGGGTGTCGCCGAAGTCGCCGTAGAACTGTCCGTAGAAGTCGCCGGCCGGGCTGTACGCCGGGATCAGCACGGTCGAGACGAACGCGAGCCATCCCAACGCCGCCACGATCGTCACCGCACCGATGCGGCGATGCCCGCGAACGACCAGCACGACCCCGAACATCGCCGCGGCGAGGGCGATGTCCTCCTTGAAGGAGACCGCCACCGTCATCCAGATGGCGTAGGCGACCCAGCGCCGACGGCGGGCGGCGAGCACGGCCCAGAGCAACGGGGTGATCGCCACCACCTCGGGGTGGAAGCCCTCGCGCAGGAACCACTGGTTGGTGGGATGGATGAGGAAGGCGAGGGCCGGCACCAGGGCCACCCACTCGTTCTTCAGCAGATCGCGGCCAAGGAGGAACACCGGGATGGCCCCGGCGGCGAGGATGACGAGCTGCGAGAGGTCGAGGAACAGCGGTCCGGCTCCGAGCCAGTAGAAGGGGACGAACAGGTAGTAGCCGACCGAGGCGTGATGCCCCCAGGTGTGCAGACCCCGGACGGTGTTGAACCCTTCACCCTCGCCCATCAGCCAGATCGACTGGTCGAAGATGCCGAGATCGAAGGCGAACGTGCCGAAGTTGCGATGGTGACGGACCATCACGATCCCGAACATCACCACCCAGGCGGCGATGGCGATGGCGAGCACGAGGCGGGGGGACTTCCACCAGCGGGCTGCAACGGCGGCAGAGCCGCCGGCGCCGCCGGATCCCGCGGGAGGACTCGGCGAGGCATCGAGAGAGGTGAGCGTGGTCAACGGTGGCACACTACCCAGCCGGTCCGGTGTCCCACACCTCTACCCTCCCCGCCATGATCGGGGTGTACGACTCCGGGGTGGGTGGGCTGGCGGTGCTCCGTCACATACGGCGTCTACTGCCCAACGCCGACATGGTGTACCTCGCCGACCAGGCGCACATGCCGTACGGCGTCCGGTCCCTCGAGGATGTGCGCCGGCTTGCCGAGGCGGCGGTGGGCTCCCTGGTCGTGCGCGGTGCGGACACTGTGGTCGTCGCCTGCAACACCGCCTCGGCGGCGGCGCTGCAACACCTGCGGTCCATGTTCGCCGTGCCCATCGTCGGTATGGAGCCTGCGGTGAAGCCCGCTGCCGCGGCGACGCGATCCGGGAAGGTGGTGGTGCTGGCCACCCCGACCACATTCGAGGGTGCGGTGTTCGACGATCTTGTCGGCCGCTTCGCCTCCGGGATCGACGTGATTGCCTATCCCTGCCCGGGATGGGCGGCCGCGGTCGAGGAATCGTGGCCCGCCGGCTCGGAGGCCGCCATCGCGGCGCACCTCGCTCCCGTGATCGCCCGGGGCGTCGACACGATCGTCCTCGCTTGCACCCACTATTCGTTCCTCGATGATGCCATCGTGGCCGCGGTCGGGTCCGGCGTGACCCTGATCGATCCCGCCGAAGCCGTGGCCCGCCAGGTAGTACGGGTGGCAGCGACCGGCGGAACGGGCACCACCACCTACCTGACGACGGGCGATCCCGAGCGTCTGTCCCGCCAGATCGAGCGGTTGTTGGGCGAGCAGGTAGTTGTGGAGGGAGTGTGAGCGGCGCCTCCATCCTCCCGTCAGAGGCCAGAGGGCTGCGAAACGATGCGGTCAGTCGTGTTCTTGCGGGCGACGGGCGACGGGCGACGGGCGACGGATGACGCTCCTCGACCGCATCGCCACCGAGATCTCCGCCACCGGGCCGATGTACTTCGACCGCTTCATGGAGATGGCGCTCTATGACCCTGGCGACGGCTTCTTCGGCGCAGGTCGACTGCGGTCGCATCGCGAGGGGGACTTCCTCACCAGCCCCGAGGTGAGCCCGCTGTTCGGGGAGACGCTGGCGCGATTCGTCGCCGGCGAGCGCGATCGGATCGGTGGCCTCGACGCCGTGATCGACTGCGGCGCCGGAAGCGGGGCGTTGCTCGCCGGGCTCGTCGACGAGATCCCGGACCTGCTCTCCTATGCGGTGGAGGTTTCCCCGGCGGCGCGGGAGAGCATCCAGGCTCGGGTGCCCGGCGTCGTCGTGGTGGGTGCGCTCGATGAGATCCCCGAACGGCTCCGCGGCGTCATCATCGCCAACGAACTGGTCGACAACCTCCCTGCCGCGGTGGCGGTGCGCACCGGCGATGGTTGGGAGGAGGAGGCGGTGGCGATCGTCGGAGATCGGCTTGGAGCGGCGCCGGTGGCGGCGCGTCCCGATGTCGCCGCCTGGGCGGAACGTTTCGCGCCGGGACTCCCGGCAGGCTCGCGGGTCGAAGTCCAGCTCGGGGCGGCGCGGTGGCTGCTGGCCGCGTTGCAGACCATCGACGCCGGGGCGGTGGTGATGATCGACTACGGAGATACCGCCGACGGACTGCGCAATCGGCGTGCCCAGGGCACGGTCCGCACCTACCGGGCGCATCACCTCGGACCCGACCCGCTGTTGGAGCCGGGTGCCACCGACATCACCATGGACGTCGCCTTCGATGCTCTGGCGGCAGTGGCCGCGGAGGCCGGAGCCGAGGTGGAGTACTCCACCCAGGCGGAGTTTCTCACTCGATGGGGTCTGCGGGACCGGCTTAGCGAACTGCGCCACGCCGAACTCGACGCCGCCCGGAGCGGACCAGTCATGGAGAGGCTCCAGCTGCGCAGCCGCGTCACCGAGGCGGAGACCCTGCTCCATCCTCGCGGGTTGGGAGATTTTCGGGCGCTGGTGGTGAGAAGGCCTTCCACTGCTACTGCCTGATCTCGGGCCCGTAACGCATTTCAGGCGGCGGACAGTTGCTCATGACTAGGTCGGAAATGGTTCGCGCCTTCGGAAGCACAACACCGCAGGATGCTTAAAGTTTCGACACCGCCAGTCCCACCGAGCCGGGTTCTGACCCGGGAAGGAGAATCGAGATGCGATCTGGCAAGTGGAGAGTCCTGTTAGCGGTAGGCGCCATGCTCACCGCCTCACTGGTAGCAACCGCTGCGGCGGGCGCTCAGGAGCCCGATGCCGCTGGTGGCGACTATGTGATCGTCACCCTCAACGGCGCGGCCGCCGCGCACGATGACACCACCAAGACCCAGGGCCGATTCGACCCAACCTCGCAGGGTTACGCCCGTGCCCTGGACCGCATGCAGCGCCAGCACGACCGGTTCGTTTCCCGCCTCGCCACCGTCGCTCCGGACGCCGAGGTGGTGGACCACTTCTTTGTCACGGCCAACGCGGTCGTGGTGAAGCTCAACGGGTCGGATCTCAACAAGATCACCACCATCTCCGGAGTGGAGCGCACCCAGTCGTCCACGCTGTATCAGCTGGACATGAACGAGAGCGTCCACCTGATCAACGTTGTCGACTACTGGGGTGTGGTCGGCCGGGCCGATGCCGGTGACGGGATCAACGTCGGAGTGATCGACTCCGGCATCGACCCCGGTCACCCGTTCTTCGCCTGCAAGGAGATCGGGTTCGGCGGGATCTACTACAGCGGCCAGGGGATCCTGCCGCAGGTGCCGTCGGCTTCGGCGATCTTCGGGCCGGGTTACACCCCGGGCCCGGGTGACCCGCTGTACTTCTCCTCGGAGCACGGAACTCACGTTGCCGGAACCATCGGCGGGTGTGTAACCACGATCAACTTCCCGCTGCCGACGGACACCGTCACCCTGAGTGGTGTGGCCCCCGGGGTCAACCTGTTCGACTACAACGTGTTCCCGTACATTGGCGCCGGCATGGTCGCCTTCGGCGGATCTGCGTTCAGCCACGACATCGCCGATGCCATCGAGGATGCGGTCCTCGACGGGATGCACGTCATCAACATGAGCCTGAGCGGTGGGGTGCAGGGGCCGCACGACTTCCTGGCCGAGGTGTCCAATGCGGCCGCCGAGGCCGGAGTGGTGGTGGTCGCCGCCACCGGCAACGACGATCCCGGCCTCTACCAGGTGGGGTCACCGGCGAGCGGCTCCGAGGTCATCGGTGTCGGGGCGACGACCAACGCCCACGAGTTGATCGCCACAGTCACCACTTCGGGTGGCCAGGTGTATCGAGCCGCGGTCGGGGAGTTCCCCGACTTCGACGGCTTGCCGCACGACCTCGAGGACTGGTCTGGTAGCGACAACCAGGCCTGCACCGGCGTCGGAGCCGATGTTCACACTGGCGACATCGTGATCATCAGCCGCGGCACCTGCTCCTTCAGCCAGAAGGTGGCCGTTGCCCACGATGCTGGTGCCTACGGCGTGATCGTCTACAACAACGTCGCCGACGCCGACCCGTTCCCGATGGGGCGTACCGCCGGGTTCGACGACCTCTACCCGGCCGTGATGGTGTCCCTGGCGAACGGGTTGGCACTGGAGACCGAGGCGGATGCGGCGGCGACCACCGCGGTGGTCACGCCTCGCCGGCTCGGGCCCGCCGTCCCGAACCTGCTTACGGACTTCTCCAATATCGGACCGGCGCCGTTCACCCACATCGTCAAGCCCGATGTGGTGGCGCCTGGACAGAGCGTGCTGTCGTCGGTGTTCACGCTCGGCAGCAACCTGTTGCCGACCAACCGCACCTACGACCTGTTCAACGGCACCTCGATGGCGACCCCGCACGTGTCGGGGGCAGCCGCGATCCTGGTGGCCGAGGGCCGCGTCAACCGTGAGGTGAAGTCGGCTCTGGTCACCACCGCGGTCGACCTCGGATACGAGGTGTGGGAGCAGGGTGGTGGATTGATCGACGTGGTCGCCGCTGTTGCTGCGCAGTCGTTCTTCTACCCGTCGAGCGCGTCGTTCGGCGTGTTCAAGGGGAACGCCCCTGCCAACGGCACTCTGGCGATCGAGATCAGCGGCAACACCTGCTCATCGGCCAGCGTGGCCGGGGGAGGCGGGTTCGTCACCGCTGACGTGGACGGCACGACCCTCGAAGTGGAGTTCGCCGGTGGTCGCACCGCCGGTACCGGTTTCTACTCGGGGTACGTGACCGTGACCTGCACTGGCGGCACCTATGACCTGCCGTTCCTGGCGGTCGTCGACCGCTGAGCGAGTAGGCCAACGTTGGTTGGAGGGGGCGCCCCCAGGGGCGCCCCCTTCGCGTCCGGTGCGCAGCGCGTCCTTCCGGTTACCCTCGCCGGGATGAGGGGGCCGTCGCTTTGGTTCGATGAGGCCGACCCCGGCCTGCCGATCAAGTTCGGCCCCGCCTCGAACGGCGAATACGACCCCCAGCCGTTGTCTCCGGTTCTCAGCACCGTGATCCGGGAGGCCCGGGCGGAGTGTGACCTCACCGCCGACCGCCTCGGAATGGATCGCCGTCGCTTCCTCAAGACCGCCATGGCGTCGGCGATCACGCTGTTCTTCCTCGACCGCTACACCAGGCTGGCGTCGGCGCAGGAACCGGGCGGGTGTTTCGTGATTCCCCGGGATTCGATGATCGACCGCCTGGCCGCCGACGCCTGCTTGGGTGGCGACGACTTCATCATGGATGTCCAGGGCCACCTCTTGGAGTACGACCTCGACCCCGCCACCAGGCATCGGCGGTTCTGGGGTGATCAGTTCCCTCAGGTGAACTGCGGTGACGACGACCCCCGAGCCTGCTTCTCGATGACCCACTTCATGGAGGAGATCTTCCTGCGTTCGGATACCTCGATGGTGGTGCTCTCCGGCCTGCCGATCCACCCCGAGGGCAGCCCGTTGTCGATGGAGGTCATGGCCGAGACCCGTCGGGTGGCACTGGGACTGGCGCGGGATGACCGGGTGCTGCTCCACGCCCAGATGCTGCCCCACCTCTCCCATCCTTGGGCCGGGCACGAAGCGATGGAGCAGACGGTGGCCGATCACTCCATCGCCGGATGGAAGACCTTCACCCATTTCACGGACCCGGCGAACGGGAACCACTTCTTCCTCGACGACCACGACCTGTCGGCGCCCCAGGTGGGCCGGTCCTTCATCGAGAAGTCGCTGGAGTTGGGGATCCGGATCATCTGCGTCCACAAGGGGCTTTCCGGTGGGAGCCGTTGGGCGTCGCCGGTGGACATCGGACCCGTGGCCCGCGACTACCCCGAGATGAACTTCGTCGTCTACCACTGTGGGTTCGAGACCGCGATCACCGAAGGCCCGTACACCGAGGCGACTCGCAACCGCGGGGTCAACCGCTTCATCTCCAGCCTGCGCGATGCGGGCGTCGGTCCCGGATCGAACGTATACGGGGAACTCGGTTCGATCTGGTGGTTCCTGATGCGCACCCCGACGGAGGCTGCACACGTGCTCGGCAAGCTGCTCGTGCAACTGGGTGAGGACAGGATCCTGTGGGGCACCGACTCGATCTTCTACGGAACTCCCCAGGATCAGATCCAGGCGATGCGGGCCTTTCAGATCACGCGGGCATTCCAGGATCAGTACGGGTATCCGGCGCTGGATGGGTTGCGCAAGAGGAAGATCTTCGGGCTCAACGCGGCAGCCCTCTACGGCGTCGAGCCCCGGAAGCGAGGGTTCAGCTTCACCCCGGCCGAGATGACCGAGATCCGGGAAACCTTCCCCGACGGCAACCACACCTGGGGGCCGCGCAACCCTGCCGAGATGGCGCAGTTCCACGACCTACACCGGGGATGGCCATAAGAAGTCGCCAGTCCCCAGTCACCAGTCACCAGCCGGAATTGGATTCTCGTTCTTGCTGGCAGCCCTGTCGCCCCCGGGGTGTAGTTGGCATGGGGCGATCGGTAACCTGAGACCCATGCGCAACAACTTCAAGACCTTGGTGCTGATGGCGACCCTGGGGGCGATCTTCGTCGCTGCCGGCCAGTTGATCGGCGGGACCTCGGGTGCGATGACCGCGCTGGTTTTTGCCGGGTTGCTCAACTTTGGCGTCTACTTCTTCTCCCACAAGCTCGCCCTCATGTCGACCGGTGCCAAGCCGGTCACCGAGCAAGAGCTTCCCGAGGTGTACAGCATCGTTCGCACGTTGGCGCAGCGCGAGAGCATGCCGATGCCCAAGATCTATCTGATTCCGTCGGAGCAGCCGAATGCGTTCGCCACGGGCCGCAATCCCAAGAACGCGGTGGTGGCGGTGACCTCGGGAATCACGAAGATGATGGACCGCACCGAGTTGGAGGGCGTTCTCGCCCACGAGATGTCGCACGTGCGCAACCGGGACATCCTGATCGCCTCGGTGGCGGCGACGGTGGCTGCGGCGCTGTCCATCTTGATGCGTATGGCGATGTGGGGTGGGTTGGGGGGCGACCGCCGCCGCAATGACCCGATCAGCGGGGTGCTGTTCCTGGTGTCGATCATCGTCGCCCCGCTGGCGGCGATGGTCATCCAGATGGCGATCAGCCGCAACCGTGAATACGAGGCAGATCGCAGTGGCGCCACGATGACCGGCTCGCCGCTCGCCCTGGCTCGGGCCCTGGCGAAGCTGGAGCAGGGGACCAGCCGCATCCCAATGCAGGTGAACCCCTCGACCGCCCAGTTGTTCATCGCCGACCCGCTCAAGGCCTTCGGCCGCGATCGTCGCGGCGGTGGTCTCACCCGCATGTTCTCGACGCACCCTCCCATCCCCGAGCGCATTGCCCGCCTCGAAGAGATGGCCCAGGGCGGTCTGATCCGGTAGCCCCAGCCGGAATCCGATCCGCAGGATCTGCAAACGCCGGGAGCGCACCCCGTGAGGTGCGCTCCCGATCCAACCGCGGTCTTTCGCGACTACCGGGTCGTCTTCTTGGCTGCAGGCTTCTTCTTGGTCGTGCTCGCCTTCTTGGTGGTGGTCGTGGTCTTCTTGGCGGCGGGCTTCTTCGTCGTGGTCGCTGCCTTCTTCGCCGCAGGCTTCTTGGCGACTGGCTTCTTGGCGGTCGTCGCCGCCTTCTTGGCTGCCGGCTTCTTGGTCGCGGTGGCGGTCTTCACCGGAGCGGGGGGCGGTGTCGGCCGCGCCGGGGCGACCGGCATCCGCGGCGGTCCGCTCAGATACCAGGCACCGGCGATTGCCAACAGACCGGGAATCCCGTACGCCACCACGAAGGTGTTGGTCGAAGGATCATCCACCCAGAGCACGATGAACTGGAAGATCAGGACCACGATCGCCGCCGTGGCGAACCCACCGAGCACCGAGGACTGCCAGGTGGCAGCACCCCAGGCAAACCCGGCGGCGAGTGCCAGGGAGAGCACGATCCATCCGTCGGCGGTGCCGAACAACTGGATGGCGTTCATCCAGGCGTAGAAGGCTCCGATGGCGAATGCCGCATTCCGGGTGCGGATCCGCCCGGTCTGGCCGAGCCAGATCCAGGCCAGACCCACTGCCGCCCCTACGAGCAGCGAAATCCAACCACCGGTGTCGGGGGCGATGCCCAGGCCCAACGCGATCGCGATGTCGCTCGGATCCAGGGTGTCCTGCACCTGGACCAGGACGAGCAGTGCCGAGACCGTCTGGGTGGCGGCGCCGAACAGCGCCAATTGGGTCGGCACCGACGGGGAGCGCATCCAGATGAACAGCGCTACGGCCGCGATCGGCAGCACCTTCACCAATGGGGTGACGTCACCGAGATCGAGGTCGAAGAGCAGCAACTGGACGGCCACCGAGGCGAGCCCGAAGGCGGCGAGAAGGGTGAAGCTGCCCGCCCGATGGATGGCTCCCGCCGAATGCGCCGAGAGCCTGATGCCCAGGAACAGCAGGATCGCCGCCCCCAGCAGGGCGATCGCCCCCGCCGGCACGTTGTCGAACGAACCGAACAGGATGTCGGTCACCTCGAGGTCGCCAAAGCCCACATCGAAGGCCAGCACGAGCGTGGCCACCGCCAGGGCGACCGCTCCGAAGTAGCCGAGCACCTCTCCGGCGCGCGCGCCCACGATTGGGGCCTTCCCGGTGCGGCCGGCGATTCCCTCGGCCTGTTCGAACGAGATGTGCCCTCCGCGAACGGCGGCATCGTGGTCTGCCACCAACGACCTCCTTGTTTCGGTTGGCGACAGACTACGGGTGCGCGGCGAGGCCTGGGTCGCAGACCGCAGCCGGGTCGGGGCCACTATCCTCGCGGCGCTTCGGGCGGATACCCAAGCGGCCAAAGGGAGCAGACTGTAAATCTGCCGGCTACGCCTTCGGAGGTTCAAATCCTTCTCCGCCCACAACGCGGCCCCCTCGACCACGAGGTCGTGGGGCGAGCAGGCTGATCGCGCCGGATCGAGCCGCGGAGGTATCAGGTATCAGGTGTCAGGTATCAGGTACCGAGCCAGGACCGGCGTGCCCGCGAAGTCCGATGGGCGACGGGCGGACGGGTGACGGGCGACGGGCGACGGGCGACGCTCACACGACCCATCTGGCATCTGGACTCCGACCTCCGGCTATCCTCTCTGCGCCGAAGCATCGCCCCCTTAGCTCAGTGGCAGAGCACTTCCATGGTAAGGAAGGGGTCCCCGGTTCAAGCCCGGGAGGGGGCTCAGGGCGGCGGCGGGACCGTTGCCCCGGGGCGGCGTAGCTCAGAGGCAGAGCACCCGGCTCATAATCGGGTAGTCGGTGGTTCGATTCCACCCGCCGCTACGAAGAGCCTCACAACACCAACACAGGAGATCACGGGTCATGGGTAAGGAAAAGTTTGAGC